>URJN01000070.1 GCA_900548125.1 uncultured Eubacteriales bacterium | reverse complement strand
TCCCTGCACATTTTCTTACTATTATAGTATACCAAATTACGCAGTTTTTTTCAAATCTTGACACGCTTTTTCCTGCCGTTTTTCGCCCAAAATTCCGTACAAAAAAAGGCACCGTTCTTCGGTGCCTTTTTTTAATTCAGGGGGTTGAATTACTTCACCTGAGACAGCGCGTCCTTGACAGCCGCAATCAGAGCCTCAGAGGTCTTGGTCGCGCCCGCAACCACGTCCACATCTGCGCTCTGCGCCTCGATGATCGCCGCAGGAATCTTCTCAAACGCCGGATCAGAGATGCCCGCGGTCTCGTTGTGGCTCAGCACGTCGATCTTCGCAATCTTGTCGCCGTCCATCGTGACCTTGACCTTCACTTCGCCGCCGATTGCGCTCTCTGCCGTGCCGATATACTCGTTCTCGGCGAGTGCTTCCTCAGCCTTCGGCTCCTCCGCCGGAGCTTCTTCAAAGCCGAAATGGATGTTCAGCAGCTCAACCGCCTTCGCAGCCGTCTCGCCGGTAACCGCCGCGCAGCGCGCCTTGCGGCCCGCGTCGCCCATCTCATAGCCGGTCGCCTTCATGTAGTTGCCAACGGACACCGCGCACTCAATCGCGCCGGAAACCGTCGTAATGGACTCCATCTCCGGCTGATAGGTCGGGAAGGCGTGATCCTTGTACCACGCATAGAGCTGGTCGCGCAGCTCGCGAGCCTCGTTCGCCTCGCAGAACAGACCGAAAACTGCGCACGCGCCGCCCAGAGAGCCGCACAGCGTAGCAGCACCGTATCCGCCCGCGCCATCCGCGAACATACGCGCATTCAGCTGGTTGTACGGATAGCCGTATTCCTCAGCCAGCAGCTCAACAACAGCCGCCACAGCACCCGCGCAGCAGCCGCCGTGGGAATAGAAGCACTCATAGCCATGCTTCATGACTGCTTCCTTGTCCATCTTCTTGTACGCCCACGGCCACGCCGGAGCCTCAGCGCCCTCGGCAACAGCAGGCATAACCACCGGAACGGTGCTCAACGCAGCAGCACCCAGCATGCCCTTTCCAGCCAGTTTCAGAAAATCACGACGCGAAGTTTCCTTGTTCATTGTATGTTCCTCCTGTGTTTTTCCCTGTTTTCGGCGCATGACGTGCGCCTTTGATATCATTTTATCAGTTTCATGCAAATAAAACAAGGTTTCTGCACTTTTTATGAAAAAATCAACCCCATTTCCCGTCAAAGAATAGGGTTAATCGCTCGATTCGTTTTTTTCTAAGGATTGCCGCGCTGTCGGCTTGCGCATCGGCGCAGTCTTTCCCGACCGCCCCGTTTTCCGATGCTTCGGCTTTTCGGTCGGGCTTCTCCTCGAACAGGCGACGCTCAGCCCGCGTTGTCCTGTGGAAGTCAATCACCTTCCGCGCAGAACATGCCTTCCGCCGGTTGTATCCCGGTTCTCTTCGATCAGCTTTTCGATCTCCGAAAGCCAGTCCAGCGACGGCGAACTGCCGCTTGAGACGGCATAGCCGGCGTATCCGTCCGGGGTCACGTTTTTCAGTTCGTCATCCGGATATTTTTCGGAAAGCGCATCGACCAGTTCGTCGTAATACATCACGTCGTCGATCAGCCCCAGCTCCTTCGCCTGAATCGCGGTCAGCAGCCGCCCATCCGTAAACGACGCCATCTGTTCCTCGCTCAGACCGCGTGCGGACGCAATGGCTTCCTTGAAGAAGTCAAAGCTTTCCTCCACCATCGCCCGATAGATTTCTCGCTGCTCATCCGTCAATTCCGGATAGCCGGGCACCTTGTTTTCGCCCGTCGCGATGTATTCCAGCTCGACGCCCACCTTCTTGTACAGTTCCGCATCGCTCACGGCGGTCATGTATACGCCGATGTTTCCGGCGATAGTCATCCGCGACGCATACAGCTCATTCGCCGCCATCGCAACCAGCATGCCGCCCGAGCAGCATTCCTGCGCCATATAGCCGTAAATCGGTCTGCCCGTTTTCTCGCGATACATCATCAGCGCGTGATACAGCTCGTCGGATTCATACATGTTTCCGCCGGGCGTATTCAGATACAGCACCAGCGCATCGTTGTTTTCATCGTCCGCCAGCTCATCGAGCGCATCCAGCGTTCCGATATGGTCGTAGAAATAATCATTTTCGGAAAGCTCGCCGTCGATTTGAAGCAGCGCAACATAGCGTTCCTCCTGCTTCTCTCCGCTCCGTGCGCCGCCAAGCACACCGGCAAGCCAGTTGTCGCTACCCTCCGCCAGTGCTGATACGCAAATCAGCGTCATCAGCAGCGCAATCCATCCGGCGATTCTCTTTTTCATGCTGTAAGCTCCTTTCGCGTCACCATTCAGGCGGTGTATACAAAACGGCACGTCCTGCCTTCAACGCAGCGGGCATGTCGATGAGCCGCTGATTCCTGCTGCCGCGATAGAGCAGATCCAGCGAGCGTTCATGCGACAGATACGGACCATCCACCAGCACATCGACACACTCAAGCAGCCGCATACGATCCTCGCGCCGTTCCTCCAGCAGCTTTTCGAGCGTAAACCCCGTATAGCACCAGACGTTCATCCCCCGCTCCTTCGCCGCCTGCGCAATCAGGCGAAGCGGTTCGGGCTGCATCATCGGCTCACCACCGGAGAGCGTCACGCCGCGCACAAGCGGGTTTTTCCCCAGATACGCGATGATATCGTCGGTATCCGCCATATGCCCGCCGTTAAAGTCATGTGTCTGCGGGTTATGGCATCCGGGGCAATGATGCGGGCAGCCCTGAACGAACACCGCAAACCGATATCCCGGGCCATCGACGATGGACTCCGGTTCCATTCCAGCCAAACGAATCTGCATAGTTTACCTCTTTTTTGGGGGGGAGGGAGTGGGGAACCGTTTGGGGCTCTGCCCCAAACCCCGCTGAGGGACTTCATCCCTCAGATTCCCCTCTCCGCTTCGCGCATTCTTTCAATCTTCTACACGCCTGACTGTATGCAGTCAGGCACATGTGGGAAATCCAAGAACCTCAGGTTCTTGGTGGGGTTTGGGGCAAAGCCCCAATCGTCCCCCCATTACTCAAAAACCCGCTCCCTCGTGGGGAACGGGCGGATGGCTTATACGCCGTGATGCACGCGGTCGTGTTCTTCGGCGCGCTTTCCGTTGTTGAAACGCTCCAACGTGCCGACCAGATAACCGGTAATGCGGCGGATGCGCTCAAAATGGACTTCTTCCTCCTGCCTGCCGCACTGCGGGCAGACATCCCCGATAATGCCATTATACCCGCATATCGGGTCGCGGTCAACCGGATGATTGATTGAGCCGTAGCCGATGCCCGCGTCGTGCATCGCGCGGACAACCGCCTCAAACGCATCCAGATTCTTCGTCGGGTCGCCATCCATCTCGATATAGGAGATGTGCCCCGCGTTCGTCAGCGCGTGATACGGTGCTTCCAGACGAATCTTGTCAAACGCGCTGATCGGATAATACACCGGAATGTGGAAGCTGTTGGTGTAATACTCGCGATCCGTAATGCCATCGAGCTTGCCGTAACGCTTCTGGTCAATCTTGACGAACCGACCGGACAATCCCTCCGCCGGCGTCGCCAGCAGCGTATAGTTCAGCTTCTTTTCCTCGCTGCGTGTATCGCAGCGGTCGCGCATATGCCCGATGATCTTCAGTCCCAGCTGCTGAGCGCGTTCGCTCTGACCGTGATGCTCACCGATCAGCGCAACCAGCGTCTCCGCCAGACCGATGAAGCCGACGGACAGCGTCCCGTGCTTGAGCACCTCGCGCACCTCGTCGTCCCAGCCGAGCTTTTCGCTGTCCAGCCAGACGCCTTCGCCCATCAGGAACGGATAATTGCGCACCTTTTTGCGCGCTTGAATCTCAAAGCGTTCGTCCAGCTGCTCAAAGACCAAATCCATGCGTTCATCCAGCATCTTGAAGAACTTGTCGATATCGCCGTGGCTTTCGATGGCGATGCGCGGCAGGTTGATGGACGTAAAGGACAGGTTGCCGCGGCGGTTGCAGACCTCGCGTGTCGGGTCGTATACGTTGCCGATTACGCGGGTGCGGCAGCCCATGTACGCGATTTCCGTTTCATGATGACCGGGCTTGTAATACTTGAGGTTGAACGGCGCATCCACGAACGAGAAATTCGGGAACAGACGCTTCGCGCTCACGCGGATGGCAAGCCGGAAAAGGTCGTAGTTCGGGTCGCCGGGGTTGTAGCTCACACCTTCCTTGACGCGGAAAATCTGAATCGGGAAAATCGGCGTTTCGCCGTTGCCCAGTCCGCTCTCCGTCGCCAGCAGCAGGTTGCGCATGACCATGCGCGCCTCCGGCGAGGTGTCCATGCCATAGTTGATGGACGAGAACGGCGTCTGCGCGCCCGCGCGGGAGTGCATCGTGTTCAGATTGTGGATGAACGCCTCCATCGCCTGATAGGTGCGGCGTTCGGTTTCGCGGTAGCCGCGCTCCGTCGCGTAGTGGATGATACGCTCGGCAGTCGCTTCGTCGCTCATCGCCGTCAGGCGTTCGCGCAGAGCGTCATCAAATTCCTTATTCGGCTTGAGGGTCGGCTTCGCGCCAATCTCGTTTTCAATCTGGCGGACGATGCTCTTGGCTTCCTCGTTGGCTGCGTCGTGATTCAGCAGCAGCTCAAGTGCCGCGCCGAGCGCACGGCGGTATTCCTTGATATAGGTCTTGGCGACGCCGGGCGCCATGTCATAGTCAAAGCTGGCAATCGCCTGACCGCCATGCTGATCGTTCTGGTTGCTCTGAATCGCGATGCAGGCAAGCGCGGAATAGCTGCCGATATCCTGCGGCTCGCGCAGCACGCCGTGACCCGTGGAGAAGCCGCCCTTGAACAGCTGGGTCAGGTCAATCTGCGTACAGGTCGTCGTCAGCGTCAAAAAGTCGAGATCATGAATATGAATGTCGCCCTCGCGATGGGCGCGCGCATGCTCCGGATTCAGAACATACATATCATAGAACTGCTTCGCGCTCTCCGAGCCGTACTTGAGCATCGTGCCCATCGCGGTATCGCCGTCGATATTCGCGTTTTCGCGCTTCACGTCGGATTCGGACGCATCCTTGAACGTGATATCCTCCAGAATGTGCATCAGGCGGGTCTTGGCCTCGCGGGTGCGGCTGCGCTCCGCGCGATAGAGAATATACGCCTTCGCGGTTTTGGCATACCCTTCGGTGATGAGCGTCTGCTCGACCTGATCCTGTATATCCTCAACAGAGGGAATCTCCGCACTCTCTCTGGCGTTGATTTCACGAGTCACGATTCCCGCCAGACGTTTGGCTTCCTCATTTCCCTTGCCGCTCTCCACGGCGTCAAACGCGCGCTCAATCGCCGCTGCAATCTTCCCCTCATCGTAGACGACCCTGCGTCCGTCACGTTTTGTAATATACTCCGGCATTGTCATTCTCTCCCCTGTTTTCGGTTATACGATTTTTCCGTACCGCTCCCGCGCGGACGCAAAATAAAAAAGCCTATCCGTTCGCCGACACTGTGCCGTTTTGTCAGCCGCAGACCCTTTTCCTTCTTTGTCAAAGGGTTACACCATATCTTGTGTCAAAGCCTTGATAGCATACAGCATTTAGCAGTTTGTGTCAATGCCGTACATTAAAGCGCGAATACGCAAAAAGCAAGGCGGCATCATCATTCATGCCGCCCTGCCGCTTAAAAAATTTGTGCTTTATCTGAATACCTGCGGCTGTGCCGCCGGCTCTGCCGTCGCTTCCGGCTCCTCGGCAGGCCTTTCGCCCGCGCCCAGCTCCATCAGAATCTGAATCCCCTTCGCGGCGGTATCCTGATTCTGCGAATAAAGCGGAATACACAGCACGCTGTCCTTCGGGTTATTGTAGTATGCCGTCTGCAAGCCGTACAGCTGCCCCGCGGGTATCGCAAACACGCCTGTCGTGCCGTCCGCCCTGTCCATTTCGCCTGCGCTCAGGTCAAGCCCGCTGACGTCGATAACGCCGCCTTCAATGTACTCGGTCAAATCGACAAACGCTTCCTCCGCGCCGTCCGACGCAATCTTGAGCATTTCACTGCGCGTCATCAGGAACAGGTCGCCCTGCTGCGCGGCAACGTAGGTCGAAAACTGCATCGGCGCATAGATATTGGTGTCATCCGTCAGGTCGATATTCAGTACGGTCAATTCTTCCTGCTCAGGACAGTTCTCCTTGATTCTTGCCCAGAGATCCGCCTGCAGCGCATCCGTATTGACATAATCATTCAGCACATAGACTGTCAGCTGTTTATCCGCGGGCGGTCTATACGCCGTTGACGCAAAAATCAGGCTCACGCCCATCGCGCTCAACACCGCCGCCAGCGCATACTTCCACCAGCTGTAAGCAAAATGATTTTTGAGTCTTTTTTTCGTGATTCGGTTATCCGCCATAGCTTCACTCTTCTCGTTCTTATTTGCCCTTCATCATACACCCGCCGCGCCGAATTGACAAGTGTATCCTCCGCGCAGTCAGCCGCCGAGCCGCGCGCAGCTCTCCCGCTCAATGATTCTGTGCGGGATGATGCTCTTGGTCGCCATCAGGGTCGGATGTTCGATATGGCTGACCAATTGGCTGGCGGCTTCAAAGCCCAGCTGGAAGGAATTGAGATCTATCGAGGTCAGGCGCGGCGAGGTCAGACGCGCAAACAGCGAATTATTAAAGGAAACGATAGACAAATCGCGCGGAATGGAGATGCCCCTGAGTGTGCAGAGCCGCTCCAGCGTCACCGCGAGGATGTCGTCGCTGACGACGATAGCGGTCGGGCGATCCTCCCGCTCGATGAGCGCGTGCAGCGCGGCGTCCTGTATATCCAGCGCATGCATCTCGATGCAGTCCTCCGCGTGAAACGGAAGCCCCGCCGCCGCCATAGCAGCCTGATAGCCGCGCTTGCGGTCTGCCGTAAACATATAGGCGTTGTCGCTGCCCAGATAGGCGATGCGGCGATGTCCCAGCTGAATCAGATGCTCCGTCGCTTCCTGTCCGGCGAGAAAATTGTCGTTGTCGATATAGACCGTCTGATTGGCATACGCATTGGCTTTGCCGATCAGCACATAAATCTGCTTTGCGTTGTATAAATAATCAATAACCGTATCACCGAGGCGGGAGTAGAGCAGAATAAAGGAATCCGCCCGTCGCGTGCTGATGAGCATCTTCACCGCGGAAAGAATCTCGTCGTTATCCCGACCGGTGATAATGGTGCTGACGTACTGATGCGCGTTGCAGAATTGGTTGATTCCGCGAATCATTTCCAAATAAAAGGGATTTTCGTAAACCTCGCGCGCGGACGGCGGCAGAATGACGCCGATGGTGCGCAAACCGATGCACTCCCCCTGCGCCGCGCCCGTCTGATAGCCCAGCTGCTGGGCGGCACGGCGCACGCGCTCCTTGGTTTCTTCGCTGATCGACGGATTATTTCGATATGTTCTGGACACGGTAGATGGCGAAACGCCTGCCAGCGCCGCCACGTCCTTGATGGTTACAGCCACGGAAACCGCTCCTTTGTATTCTTGATGCGTCCGCGCAGGAAGCCCCTCCTTTGCGGCTTTTGATTATTGTATAATCATTAAGCCGTAAAGTCAACGCCCGCGAAACAATTTGCGCAAATTTTTCGCATTGTTTTGCACGATTTCGCGTTTTTCTTCCTCGTCTCCCCCTCTTTCGGTGTCATAACCGCATGATACATCGGATTAAATTTAGTTTTCGGTTGCAAATTTAACAAAAAACCTCTTGCATTCATCGGATATTTGGTCTATAATGAGCGCAAGCGAGTTGCACAGAGGTTTTCATTCACATGGTTGCCATGCATGAAGCCGTGCGCTTGCAGTGACCCTGTATGTTTGAAGCGGGAGGACGCTTCGACCATAAATTTTTCTACTTCATGAAAGGGGATACTTATTATGAAGAAAATCGTCGCTCTGGTTCTGGTTGCGTGCCTGTGCCTTGCTCTGGCTATGGTTGCTTCCGCTGAAGGTTCGGTCTACTACCTGAACTTCAAGCCCGAGCAGGATGCCCAGTGGCAGGAGCTTGCCAAGATCTATACCGAGCAGACCGGCGTACCGGTAACGGTCGTGACCGCTGCTTCCGGCAACTACGAAACGACGCTGATGAGCGAAATCGAAAAGAGCGACCCGCCGACGCTGTTCCAGGTCAACGGTCCGGTCGGTCTGGCGAACTGGAAAGACTACTGCTATGACCTCAAGGATGCGGACATCACCAAGCATCTGACCTCCGATTCCTTCGCGCTGAAGGAAGGCGACACGGTCTACGGCGTGGCGTACGTCATCGAGACCTACGGTCTGATTGCCAACACCAAGCTGCTCGAAAAGGCTGGTTACAAGGCTTCCGACATCACCAACTTCGAAACCCTGAAGAAGGTTGCGGACGACATTCAGGCTCGCAAGGACGAGCTGGGCGTTGACGGTGCCTTCACCTCCGCCGGCATGGACGGTTCTTCCGACTGGCGCTTCAAGACCCACCTCGCCAACATGCCGATCTACTACGAGTACAAGGCTCGCGACATCGGCTCCACCGACGCGATCGAAGGTCTGTATCTGGACAACTACAAGAAGATTTGGGATCTGTACACCACCGATTCCACCTGCGACCCGAAGCTGCTGGCGAGCAAGACCGGCAACGACGCTGTCGCTGAGTTCGTCGGCGAAAAGGCTGTGTTCTATCAGAATGGCACCTGGGCTTGGAACGACGTTTCTTCTCTCGGCGCTGAGAACCTGACCATGCTGCCGATCTACATCGGTGCTGAAGGCGAAGAGAACCAGGGGCTGTGCACCGGCACTGAGAACTACTGGTGCGTCAACAACACCGCGAAGCAGGAAGACATCGACGCGACCCTCGCGTTCATGAACTGGGTCATCACCTCCGACGAAGGCCGCAAGAGCATGTCTCAGGACATGGGCTTCGTTGCTCCGTTTGACACCTTCACCGGCGAATATCAGTCCACGAACCCGTTCGTGCAGATTGACGCGCAGTACACCGCCGAGGGCAAGACGCCTGTGAGCTGGAACTTCGCGACCATCCCGTCCGAAGAGTGGAAGAACGGCGTCGGCTCCGCGCTGACCGCTTATGCTGCCGGCACCGGCGACTGGGACGCTGTGAAGACCGCGTTCGTAGACGGCTGGGCAACTGAGTATAAGCTGAGCCACTAATCTCTCACGCCAAAAGGGGCGGGCAATTCGCCCTCCCCTTTTTCTCATTAAGGCGGGCCGTGCCCGCACTCACTTAC
>URJN01000069.1 GCA_900548125.1 uncultured Eubacteriales bacterium | reverse complement strand
CTGCTTGTTCATTCCGCCGTACACGGTATACGATGTGGAAACCTTTGAGGGAGTCAATTCCTATGAAATTTTTTTCAGCATCTATCCCATCGTGCGTGAGCAGGAATTCCTGCAGTATGCGCATTTCACATCAATTACGTCCTTCCCAAGCTTCATTTCCCCCGATGAATTCACGTTCATCCGAACTTGTTATACCTCACTTCGGGAACAAAAGCCAGGTGCTTATGCGCAGATCAGCGCGATGCTCAAGCTGCTGCTCATCCGCATTCTCAGACAGCAAAATGAGCAGGACTTTTCCACGCCGATTGCCAGCAACGGTGAACACGTGCTGATGAGCCGCTTTTTTGATTATTTAGAAACGCACCTTTCCGAGCCCGTTCATGTCGAGCAGCTCTGCGCCGCGCTCGGCGTATCGCAGAGCTATCTCTATCGCTGCTGCCGGAATGTCATGGGCTGCTCCCCCAGTCAGGCCATCACCCGATGCAAACTGCGCCATGCGCAGTCCCTGCTCAAAAATCCGGAGCTGTCTATCGGTCAGGTCGCCGAGGCGATTGGTTTTGACCCTTACTATTTCAGCAGCCAGTTTAAAAAGATGTTCCTCCTCTCGCCCACCCGATATAGACAGACCATCGGCATAACGGAAACAGCAAGTCAAGCTCCCGCTTCTTGGCAAACTTAACATCCCAAAACTGCATCAGCACATGAATATCCGCCTTTTTCAAGATCTCAAAAAGGGCATTGCTCCTCCGTTTTTTCGGATGAAAGCAATGCCCTTTACTTATACTCCCTTATCGCGAAGCGATAAGAACCGGGAGGTGCAGGAACCTCAGGTTCCTGCCGGGGTCTTAGGGGCAGTGCCCCTATCGTCCTTCTTTACAGAATCAGGTCGTGCAGACCCAGCGGCGGAACATCCTCCGCCTTCTTGCCCAGCTTCACGCACTTCATCAGCAGCTTTGCCGTGTCGATGCTCGTCACGCAGGCAATGCCGTATTCAACCGCCATGCGGCGCAGACGGAAGCCCGCGCGCTGCGGATCGCGTCCGTGTGTCGGCGTGGCGATAATCAGGCGAATCTTGCCGGAATCGAACAGCTTCGCCAGCGCGTCCGTGTCCTCACCGGGGCGCGGCACAGGCTGTGCGCCGACGTAGTTATGGTTCAGCATATGCGCCGTGCCCGTCGTCGCATAGATTTCAAAGCCCAGCGACGCGAACGTTTCCGCGAGCTCCATGGCTTCGCGCTTATCGTGGTCGGCGATGGCAAACAGCACGCCGCCCTCTTCCGGCTTCGGAATCGCCATCTTTGTGGAAGCAAAGCCCTTGAGATACGCTTCCTCTGCCGTTTCCGCCAGACCCAGTGCTTCGCCCGTGGACTTCATTTCCGGTCCAAGGCTGACCTCAACCTCCGGCAGCTTTTCAAAGCTGAATACCGGCATCTTGACCGCAACCGTCGGTGCCGGCGGATACAGACCCGTGCCAAAGCCCATCTCCGGCACCTTCTCGCCCAGCGAAGCGCGGACGCCCAGCTCGACAATCGGGATGCCTGTGACCTTGGAGATATACGGCACCGTGCGGGAAGAACGCGGGTTGACCTCGATGATGTACAGGTCGCCGGCGTACTCGATGAACTGGATATTCACCAGACCGCGCACATGCAGGCTGCGCGCAATGTTGATTGTGTAATCCGTCACCATGCGCTGGATGCGCGGCGCGAGATGCTGCGGCGGATAGACGGAGATGGAGTCGCCGGAGTGAATGCCCGCACGCTCGACATGCTCCATGATGCCCGGGATCAGCACGTTCTCGCCGTCGCAAATCGCATCGACTTCGATCTCGCGACCGAGCAGATACTTATCGACCAGGATCGGATGCTCCTGAATGTTCATGTTGATGATGGACATGTATTCGCGGATATGCTTTTCGTCATAAGCGATTTCCATGCCCTGACCGCCAAGCACGTAGCTCGGGCGAACCAGAACCGGATAGCCCAGCTCCGCCGCCGCCTTCGCCGCTTCGTCCGCGGTAAACACCGTTGTGCCCTTCGGCTGCGGAATGCCCAGGCGATTCAGCAGCTCGTTGAACAGCTCACGATCCTCTGCCGCGTCGATATCGCCCAAATCCGTACCGAGGATGCTGTAACCGGCTTCACGAACCGTCTTGGCGAGCTTAATCGCGGTCTGACCGCCAAACTGGCAGACCACGCCGACCGGCTGCTCGATTTCCAGCACGTTCATGACGTCTTCCGGCGTCAGCGGCTCAAAATACAGGCGGTCAGCGGTATCGAAGTCCGTAGAGACCGTTTCCGGATTGTTGTTGATGATAACGGTATCAAAGCCCGCGCGCTTGAGTGCCCAGACGCAGTGAACCGAGCAGTAGTCAAACTCGATGCCCTGACCGATACGAATCGGGCCGGAACCGAGAACGACGACCGTCTTGCGTCCGCTGTTCTTCGCCTCCGTCGCCGTGCCGTAGGTGCTGTAGAAATACGGGCTGACGGCTTCAAACTCGCCGCCGCAGGTATCGACCATTCGGAAGGAAGGCAGAACCTTGAAACGCTCGCGCAGCAGACGGATATCCGCCGTTTTGCAGCCGACGAACCGCGCAATCGCACTGTCCGCCATGCCCATCTTCTTCGCGGACATCAGCAGGTCGCGATCCAGCGCGCCGATATCGCCCAGACCGCGGAGCTTCTGCTCCATGCGGACGATGTTCTGCACCTTCTTGAGGAACCAGATATCAATCTTCGTAATCTCATGGACATGCTCCATCGTCATGCCGCGGCGCAGGGCTTCCGCAACGACGAAGGAACGCTCGGTGTCGATGTTATGCAGCTTGGCTTCCAGTTCTTCGTCGCTGAGCGCTTCCAGCATCGGCGTAACGAGGCTGTCCCTGCCCATTTCCAGAGAACGAACCGCCTTGAGCAGGGCGTTTTCGAAGTTCGTTCCGATTGCCATGATTTCGCCGGTCGCCTTCATCTTGGTTCCGATATGCTTGTCGGCGTAAACGAACTTATCAAAGGGCCAGCGCGGGAATTTCAGCACAACGTAGTCGAGCGTCGGCTCGGCGCAGGCATAGGTCTGACCGGTCACGCCGTTGACGATTTCGTCGAGCGTATAGCCCAGTGCAATGCGCGTCGTGACCTTGGCAATCGGATAACCGGTCGCCTTAGACGCCAGCGCGGAAGAACGGGACACGCGCGGGTTGACCTCGATGACATAATACTGCATGCTGTCCGGACTGAGCGCGTACTGCACGTTGCAGCCGCCCTCGATGCCCAACGCGCTGATGATATTCATCGACGCATTGCGCAGCATCTGATGCTCCGGATCGCGCAGGGTCTGGCTCGGCGCGACAACGATGGAGTCGCCGGTATGCACGCCGACCGGATCAAAGTTCTCCATGTTGCAGACGGTGATGAAGTTGCCTGCGCTGTCGCGGATGACTTCGTATTCGATTTCCTTCCAGCCTGCCACACTGCGCTCAATCAGGTTTTCATGCACGCGGGAAGAGCGCAGACCGTCCGCGCAAATTTCGCGGAGCTGCTTTTCGTTCTCGGCAATGCCGCCGCCCGTTCCGCCCAGCGTATACGCCGGGCGAACGATGACCGGATAGCCATGCTCATTGGCAAAATCCACGGACGCCTGCACGTCGTGAACGATGACCGAGTCGATGCAGGGTTCGCCGATGGCGAGCATCATGTTCTTGAAATCCTCACGATCCTCAGCGCGGCGGATGGAATCAATCTTGGTGCCCAGCAGCTGCACATTATACTTTTGCAGAATACCCTTTTCGTCCAGCTCCATCGCCAGATTCAGACCCGTCTGTCCGCCCAGAGAGGCAAGCAGGCTGTCCGGACGCTCACGGTCGATGATTTTTTCAAGTGAGCCGACCGTCAGCGGTTCGAGATACACCTTGTCAGCAATCTGGGTGTCGGTCATGATGGTCGCCGGATTGCTGTTGACCAGCACGACCTCCACGCCCTCTTCCTTGAGGACGCGGCAAGCCTGTGTGCCGGCGTAGTCGAATTCCGCCGCCTGACCGATGACGATCGGGCCGGAGCCGATGACCAATACCTTTCGGATATTCGGATTCTTAGGCATGCGCTTGTCCCCCTCTTACTGTTCTTTATTTGCCATGACCATGGCAAGGAAATCGTCAAACAGATATGCCGTTTCACACGGTCCTCCGCAGGCTTCCGGATGGAACTGCACGGAGAACGCATTCTGCTCGGTATAGCGGACGCCTTCGACCGTCTGATCGTTCCAGTTGACATGGCTGACGACCGCGCCCTCCGGCAGATGCTCGGGATCGACCATGTAGCCATGGTTCTGCGCCGTAACCGAGCAAGTGCCGCGATTCAAATCCTTGACCGGATGGTTTGCGCCATGATGACCGTATTTCATCTGAACCGTGCGTCCGCCCATCGCCAGAGCCATCAGCTGATGACCCAGGCAGATGCCGAACATCGGCTTTTTGCCCATCAGCTCGCGAATCGCAGCAATTGCCCTCGGGTTATCCTGCGGATCTCCGGGGCCGTTGGTCAGCATCACGCCGTCGCAGCCCGAATCAAGGATGGTCTGAGCGTCCGTGTCTGCCGGAAATACGCGCAGGGTGCAGCCGCGGCTGAGCAGCGAACGCAGGATGCCGCGCTTGAGACCGAAGTCCATCACGGCGATGTTGTACTTGCCTTCGCCTTGAATGTCGTAAGCCTCTTTGCAGGTGCATTGAGCGACCTGATCGTGCATCTCGTGGTTCTTTGCCAACACAATATCCTCTTCAGTCGGTTCGCCCTCGACGATGCGCCCGCGAAGCGTGCCGAACTCACGGACATGGCGGGTCAGCGCACGGGTATCCACGCCGTAGAGACCGGTGACGCCCTGCTCGTTCAGATACTGATCGAGCGTCTTTTTCATCTGCCAGTTGCTCGGCACATCGCACAGCTCGGATACAATCAAGCCGCGCATCCGAACGCCTGCGCTCTCGTTGTCGATATCATTGATGCCCACGTTGCCAATGAGCGGATAGGTCATGCAGACAATCTGACCACAATAAGACGGGTCGGTCAATGTTTCCTGATAGCCGGTCATGCCGGTCGTAAAGACGACCTCTCCCGTTACCGGAGCCTTGTGCCCGAACAGCGTTCCCTCATAGCGGGTGCCGTCCTCAAGAATCAATGTTGCCATCGGCGCACTCTCCTTTTTCATGAACACGTATTGGATATTTCATGCATACAATCGCCCATTATACGGCAATCCTATGCGTTTCGTCAATCTGCCGGATATGCAAAAAGAAAGCCGCCCAAAACGGCGGCTTTCTCAAAAAGAATGACAAAAAGACAGGAAAAAAGGAAACAGAGCATCCATCATCACCGAATCCGCAAAACCGATGCGCTTCATGCTGTTTCCTCCTTCATGTCCATATGTCAAAAATGCTTAACGATAGATGATCTCGTCGCGGCGAGGTCCGTTGGAAATGAGCTTGAACGGGCAGCCGACTTCCTTCTCGAGGAATTCGATGTAGTGGCGGGCGTTCTCCGGCAGTTCATCAAAGTTCTTGATGCCGCGGGTATCGCACTTCCAGCCCGGCAGCTTGACGTAAATCGGCTTGCACTGTTCGAGCTTCGGCGTCACGGGGAAGTTATCCACGCGCTCGCCGTTGAACTCATACGCCACGCAGACCGGAATCTCGTCGAGATAGCCCAGCACGTCGAGGTTCGTCATGGCGACCTCCGTCGCGCCCTGCATCTCACAGCCGTAACGGGTCGCCACACAGTCAAACCAGCCGACGCGGCGCGGACGACCCGTCGTCGCACCGTATTCGCCGCGGTCTCCGCCTCGCTTGCGCAGCTCCTCGGCTTCCTCGCCGAACAGCTCCGTCGTGAACGGGCCGGCGCCGACGCAGGAAGAATATGCCTTGGTCACTGCAATGACCTCCTTGATGCTCCAAACCGGAACACCCGCGCCGACCGGACCGTAGCCTGCCAGCGGAGAGGAAGAGGTGACCATCGGATAAATACCGTGATCCGGATCGCGCAGGGTGCCGAGCTGCCCCTCCAGCAGAATCTTCTTGCCGTCGCGCACAGCCTGCATCATGTATGCGTCGGTATCGGCGACATACGGACGAATGCGCTCAGCGAGGTCGGTCAGCTTGGCAATCATCTGCTCCAAATCGACCGGCTCTTTATGATAGAGGTTGACGATGATGGCGTTCTTGATATCCAGCGCATGCGCGAGCTTCTCACGCAGTACCTCCGGATAATACAGCTGGCAGAGCTGCAAGCCGATTTTCTGGAACTTGTCGCCATAGAACGGCGCAATGCCGGACTTGGTCGAGCCAAAGGAATTCTTGCCCAGACGTTCTTCCTCGTAGCAGTCCAGTGCCACATGATACGGCATCAGCACCTGTGCGCGTTCGGAAATCAGAATCTTCGGCGCAGGCAAGCCCTGTTCTTCAATGGAAGCCAGCTCTTTGAGGAAAAATTCGATATCCAGCGCAACGCCCGGGCCAAGCACGTTGACCACATTCGGCGTACACACACCGCTGGGCAGAAGATGGAGCGCAAAGCGGCCATAATCATTGATGATGGTATGACCGGCGTTCGCACCGCCCTGAAAGCGAACCACAATATCGGATTCAGACGCAAGCATATCGGTAATCTTACCCTTGCCCTCGTCGCCCCAGTTCGCACCGACAATCGCGCGTACCATGGAAGGTTCAACCCCTTTCACAAAGCAGAAGCAGCAAAAGCCGCAAAGTGATTCTCATTTAACCAGTCGTTTATGATACAGGAAAGCACAGGTTTTGTCAAGCGGTTTCGCGCTTTTTGCGCGAATTGCGCTCTATACGGCGCAAGCCCCCGTTTCGCCGCCTTCGCTCTGCTCATCGGGCGCAAGGCTTTCGACCCCGTCAAACACCTGCCCGACCAGCTCATCAAGTTCCTGCCACGCAGGCGTATCGCCCAATTCGCTCTTCAGCCCTGCCGTACAGCTTCTGTAATACCACGCATGACGCCGTTTATCATGCTGATGGAATTTCTGAAACATCGCTTCGCCGTCCCGAATGAAGTCGCGGCTGATGGCGCGCATGTTGCTCAGCTTATCCCCCAGCGCAATGATTTTCGTCGCGCGGCATCCGGCGCAGATGCGCCGAACAGCACCGAGCTTGCGCCTGTTCCACGTCTGACAGGGATCGCCGCTGTACTGCTGGCTCTCCTGACAGACCAGCCCCGCGACGCGGACGCCAAAGCGGCTGCTCAGCTCATCAAAGCCAACTCCGCAGTCCTCCATTACATCGTGCAGCGCGGCGGCAGCCAGCACCTGCGGGTCGTCCGTCAGCGTAGCGCAAATCGCCACAACCTCCATCGGATGAACGATATACGGGATGACCGAACCCTTGCGTGCTGCGCCGTCATGCGCCTGCGCGGCGAAAATAACCGCTTCCGTCACCAACGTCATGGGCTTTCCTCGCTTTCCGTGTTATCCGTCGTATTCCCCATTGAACACAAAGGCAGCCGGACCTGTCATCAGGACATGACCCGTTTTTTCGCTCCATTCGTCCTGAAGCACGCCGCCATCCAACACGATCTCCGCCTGCCTGTCCGCCAGACCGCACAGGCTTGCCGCCGCCAGCACCGCGCAGGAACCCGTTCCACACGCCAGCGTGATGCCGCTTCCGCGCTCCCAAACGCGCATTCTCAGCCGCGTCGGGGAAAGCACATTGACAAACTCGATATTCACTTTTTCAGGAAACGCAGGGTGATGCTCAAGTGCCGGCCCGTACTTATCCAACTCGAACTGCTCGACAGGCTCATCGATAAAAATAACGCCGTGCGGATTGCCCATCGACACGGGCGTGATTTCAAACGTGCGTCCCAGCACTGTAATCGGTGCTTTTTTGACCAGACCCTGTCCCAGCAGACAGGGAACCTTTTCGCATTCCAGAATGGGCACGCCCATATCCACGCAGACGCTTTGCGTCACGCCATCCCGAACCGTCAGGTGCAGCGTCTTGATTCCGGAATCGGTTTGCAGCTCGATGACGGTCTTTTGCGTCATCCCTCTGTCATAGACATATTTGGCAACGCACCGCGCCGCATTTCCGCACATCGCCCCGCGCGACCCATCCGCATTGTACATCACCATGCGGAAATCCGCCGTTTCGCTCGGCGCAATCAGCACCAGTCCGTCGCTGCCAACGCCAAAATGCCTGTCGCTGATTTTCTTCGCCAACCGGATCATCGACACATTCTTCAAACGCATTGATATAAATATAATCGTTGCCAAGTCCCTGCATCTTGGTAAACCTTATCACCGCAGTATCGCCCGCCTTTGCACCAAGAATCAGGAAAGCGCGCATTCGCAATCTGCACAGCTTCCCTCCGTCTTTAACAAATTCGCCCTTGAGCCTGTATTTCCTTCCTATTCTTTTTGAAAGTACAAAGTATCCTCATTCGGAGAATCAACGATTGGATGTGCTTTTGCCGGATAATCATCCTCTGCCGTAAGCAAACAAGGTTCAACGAATTGTGCAAAAAACGACCTTCTTCTGCGCTGCAAGCAAAAGAAGGTCGTTCTTCATAAGGATTGACGGGCTTTACTTCGTCGGAACGACAGCACCCTTGTAGGTTTCGTTGATGAAGTTCACGATTTCATCGCCCTGAAGCACTTCAACCAGCGTCTTGAGTTCTTCGCGGTCATCGCCCTCACGGATGGCAATGATGTTCGGATAAGCGACTTCGGTGCTTTCATAGGCAATCGGCGTGCCGACAACGTCCACACCCGCCTGAAGCGCGTAGTTGGAATTGATGACGCCCAGATCGACGTCCGCCAGCGTACGCGGCACCTGCGCAGCCTCGACCTCAACGAAATCAAACTTATGCGGATTCTCGGCGATGTTCAAAATGGTCGCCTTCTGATCCTTGGTGTCTTCCAGCTTGAGCAGACCGTTGAACTCCAGCAGCCCCAGCGCACGGGCTTCGTTGGTCGGGTCGTTCGGGATAGCGATGGTCGCACCGTCCGGAATGGAATCCAGAGCGATCTCCTTCGCCGGGTTCACATACAGACCCATCGGCTCATAGTGAACCGCGCCCGCGCTCACCAGATGCGTGCCGTTGTCGTTGTTGAAATTCTCCAGATAGGGGATATGCTGGAAGTAGTTCGCATCCAGATCGCCCGCTTCGAGCTGAAGGTTCGGCTGAACATAATCGGCAAAGACGACGATTTCAAGATCGATGCCTTTTTCGGCAAGGAGC
>URJN01000068.1 GCA_900548125.1 uncultured Eubacteriales bacterium | reverse complement strand
CTTGAGATGATAAAAACCCGCCGCAGCACGCGCAGTTTCAAGCCTGATTCTGTACCGGAAGATCTGCTCGACGCAGTCCTCGAAGCGGGCACTTATGCGCCGACGGGCATGAACCGCCAGTCGCCTGTTATAATCGCAGTGTCCGATAAAAAGTACCGCGAAAAGCTCTCGAAGCTCAAGGTGAAAAAATCCAAGTAAACGCACCTATGTTTTCATAGTTGTGATTAATTAAGGAGGAAATGAACATGAAAAAACTGATTGCCGGAATGCTCGCCTCGATGATGGTTGCCACGATGGCACCTGCACTTGCCGAAACGACGCTGAAGGTCGCCGGCTGGGACACCGGAACCACGCCGTATTATACCGCGATTAAGGAAGGCTATGAAGCGGCGAATCCCGATGTGAAGATCGAGTGGGTTGACCTCGCTTCTCAGGATTACAACGTCAAGGCCAGCACCATGCTCGCCGGCGGCGACACCACCGACCTGTACTGCGTCAAGGAGCTTTCCGACATGCAGAACTGGGCGAAGGAAGGTCTTATCGTTTCGCTGAACGAAAACATCAAGGCGGACGGCGTTGACCTGAGCAAGTACGCGGGCATGGACGCCTGCTACGTCGCGCTGTCCGACGGCGAGCAGTACGCGCTCCCGTTCCGCGCCGACTACTGGGTGATGTTCTACAACAAGGATTTGTTCGATCAGGCGGGCATGGATTACCCGACCAACGATTGGACTTGGGATGAATACGCGCAGATGGCGCGCGACATCCACGAAAAGACCGGTGCTTACGGCACGCATTACCACACTTGGCTCTCCTGCGTGGCGAACTGGTCGGTCTGCGACGGCGTGAACACGCTGGCTGACGGCGAGTACTCCGACCTGAAGTACTTCTACGAGCTGTATCAGGGTCTTGAGGATGAAGAAGTCTGCATGAGTTATGACGAGCTGAAGGCTTCCGGTCTGCATTACTCTGGCGCTTTCGCGCAGGGCAATGTCGCCATGATGCCGATGGGCTACTGGTATGCTTCCACCCTGATTGGTTACATCAAGGACGGCACTGCTTCCATGAACTGGGGCATCGTTTCTGTTCCGCATCTTGAGGGCGTAGCCGCCGGTTCTTCCTTCGGCTCTCCGACCGGCATCGCCATCAGCAACGCCAGCGCAAACAAGGAAGAAGCTTGGAAGTTCGCTTCCTGGATGTGCTCTGAAGACGGCGCGAAGGCGATTGCACAGACCGGCACCCGTCCGGCGTATGTGAGCGAGGCTGTCGCCGAGGTTATGGCGTCTGCGGACGGCTTCCCGACCGATGAGAACAGCAAAGCTGCCCTGCTGCCGACCGCCATCTCTCTGGAGTGGCCGATTGGCGAAGGCGTCAACGAGATTAAGTCCATCGTCAATGAAGAGCATAGCCTCATCATGACCCGTGAGCTGAGCATCGACGAAGGCATCGCGGAAATGGAAGAGCGCGCTGCCGAATACATCAAGAAGTAATTCCCCGATCAAGCGGGGCAGGGGGAAGCGCATAGGCACTTCCCCCTTTCTTATTGCCGCAAGGCGGCAGGAAAGCGAAATCGCCGGAGGCAGCCGTTTTCCGGCAGACATGGCAAGGCTTTAATCATCCCTGACGAGATAGAAAGGATGTGTACGCGATGACAAAGAGTGCAGACAGGCGTAAGATGGGCAAGCTGGAGCGGCGCAATACGCTGATTGCCTATTCTTTCCTCGCGCCGAACTTCATCGGTTTTGTCGTCTTTACGCTGATTCCGGTCATTTTCTCCATTGTGCTGGCGTTCATGAACTGGAGCGGCGGCTCAAAGATCACATGGGTGGGGCTGGACAACTTCCGCCTGATTTTCAAGGATTTCAGCTTCACGAAAAGCAATTTGGGCATCGCGCTCAAAAACACCATCTATTACACCATTGCAACCGTTCCGATCACCATCGCCTGTGCGCTGGGGCTGGCTCTGGTGCTCAACAAGGCGGTCAAGGGCGCAAAATTCTTCCGCGCCGTGTTCTTCTTCCCGTATGTCGCTTCGCTGGTTGCGATTTGCGTCTGCTGGAACTTCCTGCTGATGAAAACGGGACCCATCAACCAGATTCTCTCCCTCTTTGGCATCAAGATTACCAAGAGCTGGACATCCAGCCGCGATTTGGCAATCTGGGCAATCATTATCGTCAGCGTATGGCGCAACGCGGGCTATTACATGGTCATGTATCTGGCAGGCTTGCAGGGCGTGCCGGCGGAGCTGTACGAGGCGGCGACGATGGACGGCGCGAACGGCTGGCAGAAATTCACCAAGGTGACCGTGCCGATGCTCACCCCGACCACGTTCTTCGTTTCCATCATGCTGGTCATTTCCTGCTTTAAGATTTACGACGTGGTCGCCATCATGACGCAGGGCGGCCCGGGACGCTCCACCAAGATGCTCGTCACCTACATCTTCGAGCTGAGCTTCGGCGGCGAGGGCATCGCAACCTCCGCGCAGTACGGCGTGGCGAGCGCGGTGTCGATGGTGCTGCTGGCAATCGTGCTGCTGGTCACGTTTGTGCAGTTCCGCGGCGAGAAGAAATGGGTCAATTACATGTAAGGGAGGGATACCGGATGACCGCTGTTTCTATGAAGGCTCAAAGAAAAATGCAGAAGGCAACCGTCGGACATGTGATTGGAACCGCGCTGAAGTACGTCTTTCTGCTGCTGCTGGCTGTGATTGCGTTGGTTCCGTTCGTCTGGATGATCTCTTCGTCGCTTAAAACGAGCGTTGATGTGTTCTCCATCCCGATGCAGTGGATTCCCAAGGAATTCCACTGGGAAAACTATTTGCAGATTTGGGAGCGCGTGCCGTTGCTGGCATATTTCAAAAACACCGCCGTGCTTGCCGTAATCGTCACATTCATGCAGATTCTGACGTCCTCCTTCGCGGCTTATGCGTTCGCGAAGATGAATTTCCGCGGACGTGATCTGCTCTTCATGTGCTACATCGGCACGATTGCCGTGCCGTGGCAGGTTTACATGGTGCCGCAGTTCATCATGATGCGCTCCATCGGCTTGTATGACACCATTTGGGCGTTGGTTGCGCTTCAGAGCTTCTCGGCATTCGGCGTGTTCCTGATGCGCCAGTTCTATATGGGCATCCCGAATGACCTGAGCGAGGCGGCGCGTATCGACGGTCTGAGCGAATACGGCATTTGGGCGCGAATCGTTCTGCCGCTTTCCAAGCCGGCGATTGCGACGCTGTGCATTTTCACGTTCGTCAACACATGGAACGACTACATGGGACCGATGATTTACCTGACGACAGATTTGAACAAGACGATTCAGGTCGGTCTGCGCCGCTTCATTCAGGCGTATTCTGCGGATTACAACCTCATCATGGCAGCGTCGCTTTGCTCGCTGCTACCGGTTACGGTTGTGTTCCTGTTCTTGCAGCGTTACTTTATTGAGGGCATTGCCACGACCGGCATGAAGGGCTGATATGTTTGCTGCTTATCTGAATGCGCACCCGCTTCATGAGCATCTGGGAACTCCGGAAAATTATCATCCGTTTCCCCGACGGCAGGAGCGGGCAGCGTGGAACACCATCGCCGAGAGCGAAAAAAAGCAAATCCTTGCGTGGGCAGACGAAGCCGGAGCGGGCTACCCGATGGTGACGGCGACGCAGTTTCTTGCGTTCTGCCGAACGGGCGACCGAATGGCTTATGAAAAGCCATATTTCGCGCGGCGCTGCCTGCTGATGGGCGCGGTGCTGGGCGAATGTCTGCTGGATGACGGAACGTATTTGGACAGCGTGATCGACGGGCTTTGGTGCATCTGCGAGGAAACAACATGGGTGCTGAGTGCGCACAACGGAAGCGATCACCCCGGCAGACCGCCGATGAACGAGCGTCCGCTGCCGGATGCGGCAAATCCCTATGTCGATCTCTTTGCCGCGCAGACAGCGGCGACGCTGGCGGATATTCTGTACCTGCTGGAGGATAAGCTCGACAGAATCAGCCCGCTGATTGCTCGGCGCGTGCGGCAGGAGATTGATCGTCGGGTCATAACGCCGTTTATGACGCACGATGATTTCTGGTGGATGGGCATGATCCGGAAGGATGTATGCAACTGGACACCGTGGATTCTCTCCAATGTCATCGACGTGCTGCTTCTTCTGGAGCGGGACGGTTGGCGCAGAAGCGAGGGCGTGACCCGCGCTCTGCGCATGCTCGACAGCTACCTTGCCGTGCTGCCGGAGGACGGCGGATGCGACGAGGGTGCGGGCTACTTCAACATGGCAGGTGCGGCATTGTTTGATGCGCTGGAAAGCGTCTATACCGCGACGAACGGACACGTCAGCTTTTTTGACGAACCCCTCATCCGGAAAATCGCCATGTTTCCGCTGCATGCACATATCGCGGGAAGATACTTCATCAACTTTGCGGATTGCGACGCACAGCCGCTGCTGGATGGCGAGCGGATTGCACGCTTCGGCATGCGGACAAAGCAGCCGGAGCTTCTCTGCTTCGGTCTTTGGCTGGCAAAGCAGAGAAGCTCCGTCCGCCCGCTCGACACCCCGCAGATGAGCCGTGTTTTGCAGAGGCTGTTCATGCCCGAGGCACAGACCGAAGAACCGAAGGGCAAGCCTTTTTCTGCGCTGCCGAATTTGCAGGTGTTTGCGTGGCGGCGCGGCGGGCTGTATGCCGCCGCAAAGGGCGGACACAACGGCGAGAGCCACAACCATAACGACATCGGAAACTTTATCGTCTATGCGGACGGCGAACCGGAAATTATCGACGTGGGCAACTGCGTATATACCGCCAAGACATTCGGCGCGGAACGCTATGAGCTGATGAACACCCGCTCGAAAAACCACAACGTGCCGCTGATTGGCAGTATGGAGCAGGTCTGCGGACGGCAGCACGCGGCGAAAGACGTACGGGCGGATGAAAACGGCGTGCGCATGGATATCGCGGGGGCATATCCCGAACATGTGATTTCGCTCATCCGGAAGATAGAAATCGACAAAGACAGACTGACCGTCAGCGACGAGGTGACGCTTGACAAAGCGGAGAATGTGACGTTTACGCTGATGCTCAGGCATAAGCCGACGATTCAAAACGGGCATGCCGTGTTTGGAAAACTGAGCATGACGTTTGACCCCGCCATGACGGTTTCGCTCGAAGAAATACCGGTCACGGATGCGCGTATGGCGAAGAATTTTCCCGGAAGCGTCTGGCGGCTGGGCATCACGAGCGGCGAGGGAAAAACGCATCAAATCAAGGTCGAGATTCGCAGAGCGTAAGGTCCGCGGTGCGCATCCGACGCCGCAATGCTCAGAAGCAATACCTTTCGATTGCTTAAAAAAGAATAGAGTCACTCTTGAAGGGGAAAAGCCCCCATCGTTCTCTTTTACAAAGGAGTTGATCTTCATGGGAAACTGTGTCAAAGATAATCCGCTGCGTTCTCGGTCGGATGTTGAGCGTGCCGCCGTTCAGCTGATTGAGCCGCTTCTGCCGCTGCTCAGCCCAAACAAGGCGCGGCTTCATCTGGGCGATACCGGCGCGGTATATCCGGATGATATTGCGCAGATGGAAGCGTTTGCGCGTCCGCTGTGGGCAATCGTTCCGATGCTCGCGGGTCACTGTGAATCCGTGAAGCCGCTGTGGGAAGCATGGCGCGAGGGCATCATCGCGGGCGTCGATCCGGAAAACCCCGAATACTGGGGCGAGGTCGTCGATTACGATCAGCGTCTGGTCGAGATGGCTGTATTCGGCATGGGCATGGCACTTGCGCCGAAGGAATTTTTCTTCGACCTGCCGGAAAAAACGCAGAAGCAGCTGCACGCATGGCTTAACCAAATCAACCATCACGACATGCCCAAGAACAACTGGACATTCTTCCGCGTGCTGGTCAATATGGGCTTCATGGTCTGCGGCGTGCCATATGACGCGGAACGCATGCAGAAGGATTTCGCCATGATTGAAGAGCATTACGAGGGCGACGGCTGGTACTTTGATTACTTCAATCAGCGCGAATATTACACCATGTGGGCGTTCCATTTCTATGGTCTGGTTTATGCCAAGGTCATGGGTGAGCGCGACCCGCAGAGAAGCCGTGAATTTATCGAGCGCGGCAAAAAGATGGCGGTAGATTTCGCCTGCTGGTTTGACAGGAGCGGTGAAGCACTGGCGTATGGGCGCAGCCTGACCTATCGCTTTGCGCAGGGCGCGTTCTACGCAGCACTGGCCCTGGCGGAAGGCGAAAGCGACGCCGTAAGCTATGGGCAGATGAAGCATCTGCTGCTCGGCAATATGCGCAAGTGGTTCTCCAAGCCGATTTTCACCCGCGACGGCGTGCTGACCATCGGCTATGGCTATCCAAGCCTGCTGATGGCGGAGGGCTACAACGCGCCCGGCTCGCCGTATTGGGCAATGAAAGCGTTTGCGTGTCTGGCTCTGCCGGAGGATCATCCTTTCTGGCAGGCGGACGAGGAAGAAATCGACACACCGATGACCTCGCTCCAGCCGCATGCGCGTATGCTCATCACCCGCAGCGAGGACAAGAGCCATGTCATGGCGTTTGTGGCGGGCAACCGTGCGCATGAGCATAGCCATGACGAAGCGAAGTATGAAAAGTTCGTCTATTCCAGCGTGTTCGGTTTCAGTGTCAGCAAGGCGCAGAAGCTGCTCAAGGACGGCGCGTTTGACAACATGCTGGCACTCAGCGAAGACGGCGACACCTGGCATCCGCGCTATGGCTGTGATGAATACGAAGTGAAAGCGGACGGTGTGGTTTCCGTCTGGCATCCGTTCGCGGGCGTAACGGTCAGAACGGAGATTCATCCCTTCGGCGAGTGGCATGTCCGCGTGCATCACATCACCAGCGACCGCGAGCTGTACGCGGCGGAGGGCGGCTACGCCATTTCCCGCGACGGATGCGACGGAAGCGTGATTTACGGGCAGCACGCGCGCAAGCCGGAGGAAATCACGCAGGATGGGCGTGCGGCGGTCATTGCGCCGTGGGGCATCAGCGGCGTTCTGAATCTGCGCGGCTATGATGGGGAAGAAAACGTCATGCCGGAGCCGAACACCAACCTGATGGTTCCGCGCACGCTCATTCCGACCCTGCGGGCAAAACTGTCTGCGGGCGAAAACACGCTGGTCAGCGCGGTATTCGGAAGCATCACGGCGGACAAAGCAACATGGGAAAATCCCCCGACGGAGGTCTTGATATATGGAAAAATGGATTGACGAGGCTTTTGCGCGCGCCTGTGAAAAGATGGAGCGCGGCGCAAAGCGCGCATCTGAGCAGGGAATCATCCCCTATATGGGGCAGAAGGACGGCTACAGCCCTGCGCCGTTTGACGGCAACAGCTGGTGGACAGGCGGCTTCTGGCCCGGCATGATGTGGCAGCTCTACGCAGCCACGGGCAAGGACGTTTATAAGGACGAAGCGTTGCGCGTAGAGAATCTGCTGACGGCTGAACTGCGCTCGTTTATGCTGCTCAACCACGACGTCGGCTTCATGTATCTGCTTTCCACCGGCGCGCACGACAGGCTCATCGGCGACGCGCAGGCGTATGCCGATACCCTCCATGCGGCAACGCTGCTGGCAGGGCGTTTCAACCCGACCGGCTTCATCCGCGCATGGCCTCAGCCGGACAGGGCGGGTTACGCCATCATCGACTGCATGATGAACCTGAACCTGCTGTATTGGGCAAGCAAAAAGACCGGAGACCCGCGTTTTGAAGCCATCGCCCGCATTCACGCCGATACGACCATCCGTGAGTTTATTCGCGAGGACGGAAGCAGCAACCACATTGTGATTTTCGACCCGAAGACGGGCAAGGCACTCGAAAAGCCGGGCGGACAGGGCTATGCGCCCGGTTCGAGCTGGAGCCGCGGACAGGCGTGGGCATTGTATGGCTTTACACTCAGCGGCATCAATACGGGAGATCCGAAATATATCGACGTAGCGAGAAAATGCGCCAAGTATTTTATCGCCAACATCCGCGAGGACGGCTTGACGGACTGCGATTTCCGCCAGCCGAAGGACGAGGAGCGCATCGACAATATTGCCGGCGCGTGCGCGGCATGCGGACTGCTGGAGCTGGCGAATGTCGTCGGCGGCGACGAAGCGGAAGCCTATCGCGCGGCGGCGATGAAGCTGTTGACAGCACTTAACACGCTCTGCGCGGATTGGACGGACGGCAACATGGGCATTTTGCAGAAATGCACGGCGAGCTATCACAACGACGGCGCAGGCCGCCATGTGAACATCCTTTACGGCGATTACTTCTTCATCGAGGCACTCTGCAAGCTGCGCGGAACGGACGCAAAGCTGTGGATAGCGTAAGGAGAAAAGCATGTACAGCATTGAAATTTGGCGCGGCGGCAAAAAGCTCGCTGAAGCGCGGGGCGAAAACGAAGCCGCGCTGCTCTATCGCGGCGCATATGAGGCGGGCGACGAAATCCGCTTCTCGTCAGACAGTCAGCATGCCGTCGTGCAGGTCGATCAGCAGGTGAAGCCTGCGCGCGTCTATCTGCCAAGCAGAGCATTCGTCTATCGGCCGCCGATGGCGGGCGACGGGCTGGCGGTCTATCCGCCGATGGCATTTGCGGGCAATATGCACCTGATGTCCATCAAGCCGGACGAGAGCAGCGAATACCGCAACGTAGCTGAAAACCCGGCGGATCAGCGCGGAGAGGTTGAAGCATACCCTCACGCGACGGCAAACGTCGAAACGCGCAACGAGAGCGGCTTTGCGGCGCGCAACGTGATTGACGGCGAACATATCGCCTGCGGTCACGGGGAATGGCCCTTCGGAAGCTGGGGGATCGGCGCACGAACGGACGCAAGGCTGACGCTCGACTTCGGGCGCGAGGTGGAAATCGACGCAATGACGCTGTATCTGCGGGCGGATTTCCCGCATGATGCGTACTGGATTTCCGGAACGGTGACGCTGGACGACGGATACGAAAAGACCTTCCCACTGGAAGGCATAGACGGCGCACAGCGCATTGAACTGGGCAAACACCGCATACGCACGCTGACGCTGGATAGGCTCATCAAGTGCGACAATCCGTCGGCGTTCCCTGCGCTCAGACAGATTGAGGTTTACGGAAAATAAACCGCCAACGCATGGCGGCTGACCTTCAAAACCGACCGCGTCGGCGGGCTTGCCGCCGTGCCGCAATCATCCATCCATAAGCATCTGCGGCAGAGCCTCCAAATTCATCATCTGTTTTCCTTAGAATCTTCAATGATGATGCTGCGGAACACAATGGCTACACAATCATTGGTTTTGCTCGTCCCGTATATGCTTAAAACCACATTCCATGTATTCGAAGCCGAGTTTATTGCT
>URJN01000067.1 GCA_900548125.1 uncultured Eubacteriales bacterium | reverse complement strand
CGTTTGTCAGCATACTTCTGTTGTATAAGAACGCGCCCGAAAGATACAGACCGACGGTCTGCATCCTTCGGGCGTCATCGTTTACTTTGCGCGCGCGATGCACTCTACCTCAATGGACAGTCCCATCGGCAGAGCAGAAACCTCCACACAGGTACGCGCCGGATAATCAGGACCGAACGCCTCTGCATACAGCTTGTTGACCTCGCCGAATTCCGCAATGTTGGTCAAATAAACCGTCGTTTTCAGCACGTCGCTCATGTCTGCGCCCAGCTCACCCAGCACGGTCTTGATGTTTTCAAAAACCTGCTGTGCCTGCGCAAGCGTCCCTTCGGGTGCTTTTCCCGTCGCCGGATTGACGCCGATCATGCCGCTCATGTAAATAACGCCGCCGTAAATCGTGGCAGTCGAGTACGGGCCGACCGCCGCCGGACCCTTCTGCGTCTTAAAACAAACCTTTTCCATCTGAATATCCTCCTTCGTCCTCGTGTTTGTATTTGTTATCCTGATTACGGGCGCTGTGAAACGCCCACATAGATAATCTGCGGTATTGCATCGTATTCATCCTGAGATACGATTTTTTCATCCGTTTCGCTGATTAAGCGGACGGTCACCCGATAACCGGGCATCGGTTCGCCGACCGGTATCCGCTCATCGCTGTACGCCGCATAGCGTCCTTCGCTGTCGCGAACATAAATCGGCTCCTCCGGCGGGGCTATGGTTTCCGTTTCGCTGGCAAGCGTATAGCTTTCATCCAGCTCAAGCCCGATGAGCTGCAATTCCATTGTCTGCCCGTCTCCGTCAGCGTAAACGCGCGCCGTCAGAAAAACCGGCATGCCTGTCGAATTGACAATTTTCAAATCCAACCCTTGGTCGGAAACGGCAGCTTCCTGCCCGACATCGCAGTAATCGACCGGATATACCGCGGCATTTCTCTCGCCGATTTCCAGCCCGCCCAGCAGAGCCAGCCGATACAATGCCGTCGATACCTGACAGACGCCGCCGCCTACGCCGGACACATTCTGACCGTAAGCCGGTTCTTCAGCTGCCTGATAGCCCGCCTCGCTCGTCCGCAGACCGACGGTCTGATTAAACGAAAGCGTTTCCCCCGTGTCCACGCGCAGTCCGTTCAGCGCGGCAGCAGCCAGAGCCGCGTTCGCCTGCGCCGCCTCGCTTCCGGAAAGCGGAACGACGATATGCGAACGAAGTACAATCGCCCCTTCCAGCTCTGCCCGATAGACCTGCGGTCTGACCGCTTCCGGTTTGAGCGTTTCCGTCACCGGCGTCAGGCTGAGAATCGACGCTTCAATCCGCTCGCGGAGCGCATCGGTAGACAGCCGCCTTCCTTCCCTTTCATCGGTAAAGCGGAACGGAACGCTGTTGCCCGGCAGAAAATCGACTGTTGCATCGACGGGGTCGCTGTCGATTTCCGCCTTCGCCCGTTCAAGCAGGGCATCGACCGCATCCATGTCATACGTCAAGACAGGAAGCGACGCCTGCGGTTCATCCTGCAAGCTGAGCATTTGCAGATAGCGCGTCAGCATATTTCCGCCGCGCCCAAGCTGCCAGAGCGGCTCCAGCGTCGCCGCCGTATCCACGCTCAGCGATATATTCTGTGCGGTCAGCGTGTAAGTCTGCCCGCCGTAGGTCAAGTCGCAGTGCCATGCATCAATGCTGCTCTGTGTCAGCCTTTCAAGAGCCTGCGCTCCATCCTGTGCCGTCAGTCCGCCCAGCTCATAGCCGGATACCGATGTGCCCGGCAGAAAGGTATCGCTGTATGGCTCAGTCTTGGCATAAAGAAACAGTGTCGCCGAGCCAATCAGGACGGCGATTAAGAATATGATGAGCGATACGATGCCTGCCGTACCGATTCCGCCCTTTTTCTTTCGTTTTTTGGGTTTCTTAGGGGTATGTGCCTTCGGCGGCTGTCGCTTAGGCGCATCCTGCGGCGGCGTGTAGCCCGCCTGCGTCATCGTCGGCAATTCAAACACCTCGCTTTTTCGCATGAATCCCGCGTCTGTCCGATACAGAAGCATTTACTGATATGGATATGTATATGCTTCATTCAGCCGTCTATTCTGCGCAGCAGCTTCTGAATGTCCTGCTCCATCGTCGTCCAGCGTTCCAGCTGCTCGCCGATTTGGCTCTGCCTGACCTGCACGCCGTGGAAATCGCTTCCGCCGGTGATGAGCATGCCTTCCCGCTGAGCCAGATTTTTGAGGAACGGCAGGCTGTTGTTCGCCGCGCTGGGATGATAGACCTCGATGCCCTCAAGCCCCTGCTCTCGCCACTCATGCACAAGCGATTCCAGTGCCATTTCGCCCATTTTCAGCTCCATCGGATGCGCCAATACAGCGACGCCGCCCGCCTGACGAATGAGCTGTGCCGCCTGCGCGACCTTGACCTCCGTCTTGGGTACATAGCCGCATTTTCCCGGAAGCAGGTATTTGTCAAATGCGTTGCTCACGGAATTGGCATATCCCGCTTCAACCAGTGCCCGCGCGACGTGCGGACGGGCAACGACGCCCCGCGCCAGCTCCATCACGCGATCCAGCGAAATTTCCACGCCGTTTTCCGCCAGCTGCTCCACCATTTTTGCCGCACGATCACGGCGTTCCAGCGTGCGCATGCGGCAAAACTCGATCATCTGTTCATCGAACGGATCAAAGCCATAGCCGAGAATATGAATTTCCTTCTGTGCGCCGCAGCTCAGCTCAACGCCCGCGATCAGTTCAACGCCGCAATCCTGCGCCGCGTCATACGCCGCCTCAATGCCCTCCACGCTGTCGTGGTCGGTCAGGGCAAGATGGGTAAAGCCCAGCTCCGCGGCAAGCGCAATCAACTCATCCGGCGCAAGCGTTCCATCTGATGCGGTTGAATGGAGATGCAAATCGGCTTTCATATCGTTCCTCCTAAATCTACTCTGCCTTTCCATGGCGCGCGCAAAAGCCATGTGCGTCATGGAAAAACAGACGTCGCGCCCTTCGGCACGGCGTCCGCCATTCAAATCTTGCATCGCGGCAAAACGGATGCAAGATTCACTTTTTGCTTTACGCAATCGGTTCCGGTTCTTTCAGGGCTTCGCTCTCGACGTCTTTCTTCGGCGCAGGTTCGCCCTTCATGAACGCTTCAAACTCGGCGCGGTCGATGGTTTCCTTTTCAACCAACAGGTCGGAAAGCCCATCGAGCTGTGCGCGATGCTCGGTAAGGAGCTTCGTAGCGCGTTCAAACGCCGTGTTCATCTTGCGCTGCACCTCTGCGTCAATACGCGCGGCAACATCTTCGCTGTATGTCCGGCTCTGCTGACCGTAATCGCGGGCGAGGAAAACCTCGTCGTGATCGCCGCCCAGATAGATGGGGCCCATATCGTCGCTCATGCCGTACTGTGTGACCATGCGGCGGCAGATATCGGTCGCGCGCTGCAAGTCGCTGCTTGCGCCGGTGGACATCTGACCCATGACCAGCATTTCCGCTGCATAGCCGCCCAACGCCATCGCAACGAAGTCGAGCAGCTGGGTGCGCGTGGTAAAATCGCTCTCCTTATCCGGAAGCAGCAGCGTATGTCCGCCGCTTCCGCCGCGCGGCATAATCGTCACCAGATGCACAGCGTCGCATCCTTCCAGAAGCTCGCCGACGATGGCGTGACCCGCCTCGTGGCAGGCGACCAACCGCTTATCCTCGTCGCTGACGATATGGCTCTTCTTTTCGGGACCCATCTGAACGCGCTCAATCGCGTCATTCAGGTGGCGCATGGTAATCTTCTCCTTGCCTTCACGGGCACAGAGAATCGCCGCTTCATTCATGATGTTTTCCAAATCCGCGCCGGCGAAATACGGCGTGCGCTTGGCGATGTTGTTCAAATCGACGTCATCGGCAAGCGGCTTTTCCTTGGCGTGAACACGCAAAATCGCCTCGCGTCCGCGAATATCCGGATAACCAACCGTGATTTGGCGATCAAAACGACCCGGGCGCAGAAGCGCGGGATCCAGAATATCCTTGCGGTTCGTCGCCGCCAGAACAATGACGCCCTCGTTGACCGCAAAGCCATCCATCTCAACAAGCAGCTGGTTGAGCGTCTGCTCGCGCTCATCGTGTCCGCCGCCCATACCCGCGCCGCGGCGGCGGCCCACCGCGTCGATTTCGTCGATAAAGACGATGCACGGCGCGTGCTTCTTCGCCTGATCGAACAGGTCTCGCACGCGGCTTGCGCCCACGCCGACAAACATTTCTACAAAGTCCGAACCGGAAATAGACATAAACGGAACGCCTGCTTCGCCCGCAACCGCTTTGGCAAGCAGCGTTTTGCCCGTGCCGGGCGGGCCGACGAGCAGCACGCCCTTCGGGATGCGCGCGCCGACCGCGGTAAAGCGGCGGGGATTCTTCAGGAACTCGACCAGCTCCTGCATTTCTTCCTTTTCTTCGACCGCGCCCGCCACATCGGCAAAGGTCACGCGATTTCCGTCCGGCTCAAAGACGCGGGCAGGGCTGTGGCCAAAGGTCATCATCTTTCCCCCGCCGCCGCCCTGCTGGCGCATCATCAATGCCCAGAAGAACATCAGACCGACCGTCATAACCAGATACGGCAGCATTTCCAGCAGCCACGGGGTCGTCGGCTGCGGCAGATAGATGAGATCAAAGCCCAAGTCCAGCTCCGTGATTTCATCGACGCTCTTGTCAAACCGGCGCGCCGCCAGCTGGCGGCATGTATCCACAAACGTGTCGCGCGAAATCACAGCACTGTAGTCATACGACGCATCGGAAAACGACGCCAGCGGAATACTGCTCGTTTTCGCATGCACATATGCCGTGTTGTTTTCCAGCGCAACAGCATCTACACTGCCGCTTTCAATATACTGATACAGCTCCGAAACTTCAATCTTCTTCCCGCGCTGACTGCTGAAAGATGAAGAAAAAAGCTGTGTAGCAATCAACACGCCGATGATAATCAGCGCATAGATTGGAAAGCCCTTATATGATTTTTTCAATGGGAACCTCCAGTTGACGCGGCAGAACCGCGGCGAAAGATGATTTTATTCGTAGATTTCCGGACGCAGAACACCGATGTCCGGCAGATTGCGATACTTTTCCGCGTAGTCAAGACCGTAGCCGACGACAAACTCATCCGGAATGGTGAAGCCGAAATAGTCTACCTCAAGCGGCACACGGCGGCGTTTCGGCTTATCCAGCAGCGTCGCGATATGCAGGGATGCCGCGCCTCGGCTGAACAGGTTTTCCTTCAGGAAAGACAGGGTCATGCCCGAATCAACGATATCTTCGACAATCAGCACGTCCTTGCCGTTAATCGGCTTATCCAAATCCTTGAGGATACGCACAACGCCGGAGGACTTGGTCGCGCTTCCATAGCTGGAAATCGCCATAAAGTCCATCGTCATCGGCAGGTCAATTTCGCGGACAAGGTCAACAAAGAACACGACCGCGCCCTTGAGGATGCAGATTACGGTCAAATCCTTGCCTTCAAAATCGCGGGTAATCTCCGCGCCCATTTCCTTGACGCGCTTAGCAATCTGCTCGCGCGTAATCAGCAGCTCGTCCTTCAAATCGGCATATGTCTTTCTCGTCTCACTCATCTGTTTTTGCCCCCTGATTTTGTTTTGTATATTTACCGTTGATCGAAAAGCAGTCCGCGAACCGGTTTTCAAACGAAACCAGCATCCGCTCGCCGTCTTTCCTTCCGCGGCATATCTCAGCCGGACGAACGCCCGGCATCCATAGCAATGTATTTTCCCTGCGCAGAACCGGCACGCTGCGGCGCAGACCATGCTCCACGCCCTCCAGCAGCTTTTTCATCCGCACAAGGTTTTGCGCGCCGAAGGGCGTCATGTTGTCCTCCGTGCGCCACGGCGCAATCACTGCGCCCTCCAGCTCCCGCGCATCCATCGTCTGCGCGGTCACGCCATCGCCGAACTCACCGTCTTTCGCTTTCCTCACAGCGAATATGCCAAACGGCGTTTGGGTCATGCCCGACTGGGCAAGCGGCGTTTCGGCAATCTCGCTTTCCCGAAGAAAACAGACATATCTTGCGCCGAATTCCGCGTGTCCGCCGCCAATCAGATTGACGACGCATCGCTTTTCCCGCATCAGACACCCAAGCAGACGATCCATCGTCTGCGCACTCTGCGCGGGTATGTCCGCCGCCTCTGCCAGACGGATGAACGCCCGACCCACCAGTGCGGGATGCAGACCGGAAAGCCCCTCTCTCGGCAGACACGCGCCGTCCGTCAGCAGCAAAGGCTTTCCGACAAGAGCATCCAGCTGCAAAGAAAAGTAATCTTCATCCCTCTGCGCCGCCGATGCCAGCCGCGCCAGTGCGCCCTCCGCGCCCGGGCATGCCGCCTCAAGCGCAGGAAGAGCCGTCAGCCGAACGCGGTTGCGCGCGTAATCCTCACAGGCATTTGTTTCGTCTTCCCGCCACGCCTGCCCGATTTGGTTCAGATAGGCGCGGATATTCTCCGGCGTTTCATTCAGGAACGGTCGAATGAACCGTCCCCGACGCATCCGCATAGCACAGAGCCCGCGCAGATCGCTTCCTCGCGCCGCATGCAGCAGAACCGTTTCCGCCTGATCGCGGCGATGATGCGCCAGCGCGATGGCATCCGCGCCGATTTTCTTCGCCGTTTCGTTCAAAAACGCATATCGAAGCGTTCTCGCCGCGTCCTCCATGCCGCATCCGTGCGCCTTGGCATAGCCCGGCACATCCGCATGCGTACCATAAAAAGGAACGTTTTTCTGTCTGCACAACTCTCGGACAAACTCCATATCCGCGAGCGACTGCGCCCCGCGTATGCCATGCTCGACATGTGCGCAGGATATTTCAAGCGGGTATTTCTCCCTAATCTCGCAGAAAAAACAAAGCAGCGCCGTAGAGTCCGCGCCGCCGCTGACCGCGACAAGCACATGGCTCCCCGCGCATACGCCGCAATCCTGCCGCAACCGTTCCATCCACGCTTCTGCTGATATCATTTGAAATCTCCTGTCTACACGGTTTCTATTGTACCCTTTAACGCCCAAAATGGCAAGGCTTACGGATAAAAAAGAGCTGGGATTCCTTGCAAAACCTGTTTACCGACATGAATAAAGCAGCCTATGCGCCTTCTCAAGCATCGGACGCATAGGCTGCCGGTTTGTGTTTTTTTCGTTATACCGCTTTTAAAATCCGCATCATGCCTTAAACATAGAACAGCAAATCCGCATATGTCGGCATGCTCCAATACTTCTTATCCACCTTCAGCTCCAGCTCGTCCGCGACCTTACGGGCTGCTTCCATCGCCGGAATGACGGCTTCATGCTCATACATCGCGCGCTCATTCAGCCCATCCGGTTCGCCCGCGACCACATTCTCCAAGTCAGTCTTGAGCGTCATCAGGTCAGCGGTCTTTTCGGTCAGCAGCTTGACCTGAGCGGCTTCCGCAGGTGCTTCTATGCCGATGCTCTTCTTTGCCGCAACGCCCTCCGCCATCATCTTGGAATATGCCACGCAGGACGGCACAATCAGCTTGCCGAGCATGTCAATCATCGTCAACGCTTCAATATGGACGACCTTGGTGTATTCCTCCATGTTGATATCCTGACGGGATTTGATTTCCGTATAGGTATACACGCCATGGCGGGCAAACAGCTCGACATTCTTCTTATCCGTGTAATGGACAAGAGCTTCCGGCGTGGAGCGCAGGTTCAGCAGCCCGCGACGCTCGGCTTCAATCTCCCACTCCGGACTGTATCCGTTGCCGTTGAAAAGGATGCGCTGATGTGCCTTCAGCTCACGGCGGATGAGTTTGGAAAGCGCGTCCTCAAAATCCGCCGCCTTTTCCAGCACGTCGGCAAACTGCATCAATTCATCCGCAACCGCCGTGTTGAGCATGATGTTGGTGCAGGCAATGTTGAAGGACGAGCCCGGCATACGGAACTCAAACTTGTTGCCCGTGAACGCAAAAGGCGAGGTGCGGTTGCGGTCGGAATTATCCTGCGGAATCGGCGGCAGGGTCGTAACGCCGATATCCATGCTCTTGTGACCCGCAGACTTGTAGTCCGTCCCTTCAACCAGCGAACGGATGACTGCCGCCAGCTCATCGCCGACATACATAGACACGATTGCGGGCGGTGCTTCATTCGCGCCCAAACGATGGTCGTTGCCCGCGCTGGCGACGCTGATGCGCAGCAAATCCTGATATTCATCGACTGCCTTGATGACCGCCGTCAGGAACAGCAGGAACTGTGCGTTCTCCATCGGCGTAGAGCCGGGGTCGAGCAGGTTCTCTCCTTTGTCGGTCGAAATCGACCAGTTGTTGTGCTTGCCAGAACCATTGACGCCCTCAAACGGTTTTTCATGCAGCAGGCAGACCAGCCCGTGTCGATCCGCAACCTTCTTCATGATCTCCATCGTCAGCTGATTGTGGTCGGTTGCAATATTCGCCGTTGCGAAAATGGGCGCCATCTCATGCTGGCACGGCGCGACCTCGTTATGCTCGGTCTTGGCGTAAATGCCCAGCTTCCAAAGCTCCTCATCCAAATCCGCCATGAATGCTTTGACACGCGGGCGAATCGAGCCAAAGTAATGATCCTCCAGCTCCTGCCCCTTCGGTGCTTTTGCGCCGAACAGCGTGCGTCCGGTCAGAATCAGGTCGGGACGCTTTTTATAATCTTCCTTATCAACCAGGAAATACTCCTGCTCCGGTCCAACCGTCGTCGTGACACGGGCGACATCCTTGCCGAACAGCTTCAGCACGCGGCAGGCTTCCTTGCTGATTGCCTGCATCGAGCGCAGGAGCGGCGTTTTCTTATCCAGAATCTCGCCCGTATAGGAACAGAACGCCGTCGGAATGCAGAGCGTATCATCCTTAATAAACGCATAGCTCGTCGGGTCCCACGCCGTATAGCCGCGCGCTTCAAACGTTGCGCGCAGACCGCCGGACGGGAAGGACGACGCATCCGGCTCGCCCTTAATCAGTTCCTTTCCGGAAAACTCCATGATAACCGTTCCATCCGCACAAGGAGAGATGAAGGAATCATGCTTCTCGGCGGTGATGCCGGTCATCGGCTGGAACCAGTGGGTAAAATGGGTCGCGCCCTTTTCAATTGCCCAATCCTTCATCGCGTTGGCGACCACACCCGCAATCTGTGGATCCAGTGCCGAGCCCTGACGAATGGTCTGCTTGAGCGCCTTATAAGCATCTTTGGGCAGTCTTTCCTTCATCACGGCTTCGTTGAAAACCATGCTTCCAAACAGTTCGGGAACTTTTTTCATGTCGATCTCTCCCCATTCTACGCCGCCGGGCGGCTTTGTGGGCGGCGGCAACACGTTTCGTGCTTTCTGCCGCTCGCCTTTTAACGTGCGTCAGTATATTCCATTTTTTCGCTGCCGTCAACCATTTTGGAGTATGTTTATTGATTTCCTGCATAAATTATCAATTTAAGTCATTTATCTGACAGATATTAAATGTTTGTCGAATTCTGCTTCATTTTCTTTTCATGCTCCTTTCCTTTAAGCCGTCTTTTATCATAAAGAGTTAGATTTTGCAAACTCATTCTTGACACATACCC
>URJN01000066.1 GCA_900548125.1 uncultured Eubacteriales bacterium | reverse complement strand
GTGCTCCGCGTCTGCGTGAACGCCGATGCGCAGGGAGATATAGTCCTGCCGCTCCAGCTCCAAATCGGAGAGCTTAACGGAGGAAAGCTCGGCGTCGTCCAGCGTGCTTCCGTTTTCATCCACCCGCCACGTCTTGAGCAGACCGTATTGCGAGGAAGTGTCGCTCCACCAGGAGGGATTGAGCCTGCCGCGCCGCCCGCCGTAATCGCCCGGGCTGGTCCAGACGCCCAGCTCGTGTCCGTTTACGCTCACAAAGATGTCGCTTTTGAAATCGTCGCGGTACATCGGCGCGTTGGAGGAAACCTCCATCGTGAATTCCAGCGATTCCAGCTGGCTCGGCGCGATTTCGCCCAGCGAAAAGCGATATTCCAGCTGACCGGATTCAAACCAGAGCATCTGTGCGTCGAATCGGTCGGGATGATAAAAGGTGCGCGGGGTGTTGCTTTCGCCAATCCATGCGTGTTCGGATACGATGCCGCATTCGGGCTGGATGTCCTGCGCGGCGGAATAGCTTCCAATCGGCAGGTTAAGGGTCAACGCGCTGACGTCCTCCGGCGATTCCGGAATGAGGCGCATGCTGACGGAGTCAATGCGGCGGGAGCAGAGCTTCATTGCCCCGCGGATGCCGGGCTGGATTTCGGCGTAAATCAGTCCGGATTCCTCAAGCTGGCGCACGTTCAGCGCAGCCGTGGAAACCGGCATGTTCAGCGCGTCGGCGATTTCGTTGACGTTCATCGGACGCGAGGACAGCAGGGTCAGCATCCTGACGCGCAGCGGGGAGGAGAGAGCCTTGGCGACCGGACAAAGACGTTCGATTTCGTTTAGAGAGAGACTGATGTGCTTGCTTTCGTCCGCGTGAATAGACACGATGCGGATACCTCCTTTTTCGGAGAGATCGGTCTGCGCTCGCTTATGATGCCGAATCGGTTAATCGTAGACAATGCAGAACAACACAAACGTACACAAAACCATCAATTCGATTCATTATACAGCGTAAATTGATTAAATACAAGGCAATTTTTTGGGAAAAATGCAAAAATATCGAATTTGCACAGAATAAGGCAAAAACGAATGGCCGCACAAGATGGACAGAAAAATAACGAGCGTGCGGCGCACGCCCGTTATGAAAAAAGAAAGAAAAATCAGTATTCCGTCTTGACGAATTTCTCAAACGTATCCAGCGAGCGGATGACCTTCTGCGTATCGGTGCAATACGCGATGCGGAAATACCCCGGAACGCCGAAGGAATCGCTCGGAACAAGAATCAACCCGTAGGGCAGGGCTTTTTTGATGAAGACATTCGCGTCGGCTTCAAGGGCTTTGGGGAACATGTAGAACGTGCCGCCCGGACGCACGATTTCAAAGCCGAGTTTGCTCAAGCCGTCGCAGAGGATGTTCATGTTCGTTTCGTAGACGGACAGGTCTGCGGTCATGTCGCAGCAATCCGCCGCGGCAAGCTGAATGACGGAGGACGGGCAGTTATGCCCGATGCCGCGGGAAATCTGTCCGCACATGTTGACCAGCAGCGCGGAAACACCGCTTGCGGGGTTGACGGCGACATAGCCGATGCGTTCGCCCGGAACGGACAGGCTCTTGGAGAAGGAATAGCAGGAAATCGTCCGCGGATAATACAGCGACACATAGGGAACCTGATGCCCGTCAAAGGCGATTTCGCGATAGGGCTCGTCGGAAATCAGCCAGATGTCGTGTCCGAAATCGCGCTCCTTTTTCGTGAGCAGCGCCGCCATGTTCTTGAGCGTTTCCTCAGAATAGACCGCGCCGGACGGGTTGTTGGGCGTGTTGATGAGAACCGCCTGAACGGACGGGGTGAGCATGCGCTCAAATTCCTCGAAGTTGATTTGGAAATTCTCAGTGTTGGCGGGAACGACGCGCAGATTCAGCCCCGCGCCTGCCGTATACGGTCTATACTCCGGAAAATACGGCGCGAAGGTCAGAATGTCGTCGCCGGGCTTTGTGACCAGACGGAAGGCATGCGCCAGCGCGCCCGCCGCGCCGCTGGTCATGAAGATGTCGTTCATCGTGTAATTCATGCCGAAACGATGGTTCAGCGATTCGGCAATCTTCTCGCGGACGGAAGGAATGCCCAGGCTCGGGCTGTACCCGTGGACGAGCATCGGGTCGCCGTGATCGAGCAGCTCCTTGATGCGCAGATTGAACGCTTCGGGAACGGGAACGGACGGATTGCCGAGGCTGAAATCAAAGATATCCTCCGGGCGGAGATGAGGGTGCGCGGTGATATCGTTGGCATATTCGTTCAGCTCACGGATGACGGATTTGCCGGTCAGCATGGCTTTGTAGGCGTCGTTAATCATGGGCATTCACTCCTTTATGTCATAATTCATGTTGAGAAACACAGCACAGGCAGGAAATCACAGCCCAAACGTTTCTCTCTTACACATTCAGTGCAAGCGCGGCGTCGATTTGGGCAAGCTCCTCCGCCGTCAGTTCGGGGAAATCGAGCGCCGCGATGTTCTCGGTGATCTGCTCCGGACGGCTCGCGCCGATCAGCGCGGATGTGACTGCCGGATCGCGCAAACTCCATTGCAGGGCAAGCTGCGCCAGCGATTCTCCGCGCGCCTTGGCGATGCCGCTGAGCGCGTCGATGGCGGCGTGCAGCCCCGGCGTCAGCATATCCGCTTTCAGATAGCGCGGGTCGTGCCCGATGCGGCTGTCTGCCGGAATGCCGGATTGATATTTGCCCGTCAGCCGTCCGCCCGCCAAAGGCCCGAAGGCAATCAAGCCCACGCCCTCCCGCGTCAGAACATCCGTCAGACCGGTTTCGATCTTCCGGTTCAGCATGGAGTAGTTTTCCTGATGGATGAGCATCGGCGTGCCCAGCTCGCGCAGGGTGCGGATGGCAGCCTCCGTCTGCTCCGGCGTATAGCGGGAGATGCCGACGTACAACGCCTTGCCGCTGCGCACAATCTGATCCAGCGCGCCCATCGTTTCCTCGATGGGCGTGTTCGGGTCGGGGCGGTGGTGGTAGAAGATATCGACATAATCCACGTTCATCCGCTTGAGGCTCTGGTCAAGGCTGGCAATCAGGTATTTTTTACTGCCCCAGTTGCCGTAGGGACCGGGCCACATGTCATAGCCCGCCTTTGTGGAAAGGACAAGCTCATCGCGGTGCGGCTTCCAATCCCGCTGCATGTGGACGCCGAAATTGCGCTCGGCTTCGCCGTAGGGCGGGCCGTAGTTGTTGGCCAAGTCAAAATGGGTGATGCCGTGGTCAAACGCCGTGCGCAGGATGTCGCGCTGTGTGCCGAAGGGCGTGATGTCGCCGAAATTATGCCACAAGCCCAGCGACAGAGCGGGGAGCAGCAGACCGCTCTTTCCGCATCGGCGGTAGTTCATCTTGTCGTATCGGGTGGGAGCGGGAACGTAAGTCATAAGCAGCCTCCTTTGAACTCGAAAACGCAAATGAGAGGGATTCAAATGGACAGGTTAGATGGACGTATTGTAGCATATTTTGAATGAAAAGAAAAGCAATCCTGCAAAAAAGCGGGCAGAACCCCGTCTTTGCTTCCGATGCAGTCTGCAAAACACGGAACCTTTGCTCACGCGGACGGTTTTGCGCCATTTCCTATATGTCCAGAAAGAACCGGTCGGGACGTTGCGGGGGAGGGGTGGGTGTGATATACTAAAAACGATGTCGAATGAAGATGGGAATGCCTGCCCGCGGGTTAGCGGAATCAGGTTTCGCTTCGCTCCCTGATTCTTGCTTTTATGAATCGTTTTGCGATTCAGAGAACGAGGGGTTACTATGGGGTTGCCACCCCATGCCCCGCTTGGGGATTTCATCCCCAAACCCCATCTCCGCTTCGCGGCGGTTTTAAGCGGGTTAGCGGAATCAGGTTTCGCTTTGCTCCCTGATTCTTGCTTTTTGATTGGGGTAACGGGGGAAACGATAGGGCTGCCGCCCTAAGACCTGCCTGAGGGATTTCATCCCTCAGACTCCCATTTCCGCTACGCGGCAGCTTTAACATGTTTTACATCAGCTATCGCGAAGCGATAGCGTAGTGAGGGTCAAGGGAACTCAGTTCCCTTGTGGGGTTTGGGGCAAAGCCCCAACCGTTATACACCATTATACAAAGGAGCGTGTTTGATTTGCTCGCCAGCGTGCAGAGTATGGGACTGATGGGCATACAGGGCTATCCGGTGACAGTGGAAGCCTACTGTACGGACGGCATGCCGATGTTTGAACTGGTCGGTCTGCCGGATGCCGCCGTCAAGGAGAGTCGGGAGCGTGTGCGCGCCGCCCTATCCGCCTGTCAAATGACCTTCCCCGTCGCAAGGCTGACGCTCAACCTCGCTCCGGCGGATGTGCGCAAGGAAGGACCCGCGTATGACCTGCCCATTGCGCTTGCCATTCTCGCTTCGACCGGCGTGATTGACGGCGAAAGCATGCAGGGCATGGCGGCGGTCGGTGAGCTGTCGCTTTCCGGAAGCGTGATGGGCGTGCGCGGCGCGCTCTCCATGGCAATTGCCGCCCGGGAACACGGACTGCATACAATTATGCTGCCCGCGCAGAACGCGGCGGAGGCGGCGTGCATCGAGGGGCTTTCCGTGCTGCCCGTGGCGCATCTGAGCGACGCCATCGGCCATCTGCGGGGGAAGAAAGCCATCGAGCCGCTTCATGCCCGACCGTATGCGCAGATACTCGGCGAACGAAAAACCGGCTGTGATTTTGCCGATGTGCGCGGACAGAAGGGCGCAAAGCGCGCGCTGGAAATCGCGGCGGCGGGCGGACATAACGTGCTGATGATTGGGCCGCCGGGCAGCGGCAAGACGATGATGGCGCGGTGTCTGCCGGGGATTCTGCCGGATATGACGCTGGAGGAGGCCTTGGAGGTGACGCGCATCCACAGCGCGGCGGGAACGCTGGGCGCGGACGCGGGGTTGATGTGCGAGCGTCCGTTCCGTGCGCCGCATCATACCGCCAGCGCGGTCGCCCTTGTCGGCGGCGGCTCAAAAGCCCGCCCGGGCGAAATCAGCCTTGCCCATGACGGCGTGCTGTTTCTGGATGAACTGCCGGAGTATGACCGCGGCACGCTGGAAGCGCTTCGCCAGCCGCTGGAGGATGGCTTTGTCAACGTGGTTCGCGCCAATGCGCAGGCGAGGTATCCCGCGCGGGCGATGCTGATTGCGGCGATGAATCCCTGTCCCTGCGGCAACTACGGCAGCAAAACGCAGCCCTGCCGCTGCTCTCAGAAGGAAATCGCCCGCTATCTGGGGCGCATATCAGGCCCGCTCCTTGACCGCATCGACATGCAGCTGGAGGTGACGGCTGTTCCCGTCCGCCAGATTACGGAAAGCGTGCCGGAAGAGCCGTCCGCCGCCATCCACAGACGGGTGCAGGCGGCGCGAAAACGCCAGCAGGAACGCTATCGGGACGAGGGAATCACCAGCAATGCGGAGCTTTCCGCGCGCCAGCTGGAAGTGTTCTGTCCGCTCGATGACGCCTGCCGCGAATTGATTGGGCGCGCCTGCGATAAGTACAATCTCTCCATGCGTGCGGTCAGCCGCGTGCGCAAGGTCGCCCGAACCATCGCCGATCTCGCCGGAGAGGAACAAATCGCCAAAGCGCATCTGCTGGAAGCCCTCAGGTATCGCAATCTGGAAGGAAGCTACTGGAAGTAAGACTCTAAAGCTCTGTTCAAGCGGTTGATTTCCGTATCATTTCCCGCAGGTTAAAAAACGGTCTGCCGCATTGACGACAGACCGGAATCATGCTAAAATATAGACAAGTGGGGTGTGCCTACAGGGTGGATAACCACCGCGACAGAGAATGGGGGATTTACCCCAAAACCGCCAAGCAGCGGGCACTGCGAGGCGGTTTTATTTTATCGCTTGTCCTGTTTTCCGAGTGCATAAGCACTCCGAACCAAACCGGCGACTGCGAGAAGAAAGTTGAGAGCTTCAACGATCGTCATACGCATCACCTCCGCTTCTGTATGGAACGCCGCGGAGGGAACCACCCCGTAGAACCACTTGTCTACTGGCATATTATAGCATGACGCCTTGCGGCGGACAATGCAATTAAACCGAAAAAGCAGGTTCAGCCTGCTTTTTATTTTGGGATTGACAAAGCGATGCGAACGTGGCTAGAATGAGAAAACGGAAGGGGGCTTGACCATGCTGGAATCGGAAGCGATGGCGCTTTTGGTGAGTGCCGTACCCAGCTATAAAAACAGGGATGCGGCTCTGGCTCTGGCGGGAAGTGCCCTTGCGGTTTTGCAGGATGCGGGAAGGTACGCCGCGCAGCTGGGCGACAAGGGCGTCGCGCAGGTTCGGCAGGCGTGGCTTGAGCGGGAAGAACGGCTGGGTGCGCTGAAAGAAAAGCGGATGCACCTTCTTCTGCGCGGAGAAAAGGGCTACCCGCCCTTGCTTGAGCAGATTGAACAGCCGCCGCATCTGCTCTATGTCTGGGGAAGCACAGACCTTACCGACCCGTTTCCTGTCGCGATTGTCGGAACACGGCGCGCGAGCGCATACGGCGTGACACACTCGCGTATGATGGCGCGTGAGCTGGCGCGGGCAGGGGTCTGCGTCGTATCCGGTCTGGCGTTGGGTGTTGATGCGTCGGCGCATGAAGGCGCGCTGGATGCCGGCGGGCGAACCCTTGCCGTTTTGGGCAGCGCACTGGACAAGTTCTATCCGGAAGAAAATCGAGCGTTGATGGAGCGGATACTGGCGTTGGGCGGGAGCGTCGTCAGCGAATATCCGCCGGGAACCGCGCCGACGAAATACAGCTTTTTGCAGCGCAACCGCATCATTGCGGGCATCGCGCTGGGGACACTGGTTACGGAAGCACCGCGCAGGAGCGGTGCGTCCCGAACGGCGCAATGCGCATTGGAGGAGGGGCGCGAGGTATTCGCCCTGCCGGGCAGCGTAGACAGCCCCGGCTCAGTGCTTCCGCATCTGCTGATTGCGGACGGCGCACGGCTGGTGACAAGCGCGGGGGACATTCTTTCTGCTTTGGTCATTGAGCCGAAAAAACAGGCGGCTGTTCCCCGACAGGAGACGGATTCTGCGCCGCAGACGGAAATTCTGCCCGCCCCAATGCAGGAAGAGCCGCCGAAGGAAACCAAAGAAGTGCGGCTCTGTGTCCCGCCGGGGCTTGAGCCGCCGGCTCGGGCAATCTGCGAAAAGCTGCTGAGCGGCGAGGCGGATTTTGACACGCTCTGCGCGGCAAGCGGGCTTGAAAGCGACGAAGCCGGGGCGCTGCTCATCGAGCTGGAAATGGACGGCATTTTGCGCCAGACAGCCGGAGACAGCTATGTGCCGGGGGACGCGATGCACGCATAAAATCGACTAATAATGTAGAAACTTCCCGCGAATTTCAAATTACATCCTTGACAGATTCAAGAAGGGCTGGTATCCTTTTTGAAGTTTAACGGATTCTTTTTTGGAGATTAAGGCGGTTTTTTCCGCTTTCTGGAGGAATTATTTTGAGTACTCGTAAGCCCTCGTATAAGCTGGTCATCGTGGAGTCGCCTGCCAAGGCGCGTACCATTTCAAAGTTTTTGGGAAGAAGTTATAAGGTCGAAGCCTCGCAGGGACACGTCCGCGATCTGCCCAAGTCGCAGCTCGGCGTAGACGTGGAGCATGACTTTGAGCCGAAATATATCACCATCCGCGGACGCGGCGAAGTGCTTGAGCGCATCCGTAAGGAAGCCAAGGGCGCAAAGTCCATCATTCTCGCAACGGACCCTGACCGCGAGGGAGAAGCCATCTCGTGGCATTTGGCGACCATTCTGGGCATTGATCCGGAGAGCGCCTGCCGCGTGGAATTTAACGAAATCACGGAAAAGACGGTTAAAAACGCCATTAAGGAGCCGCGTGCGGTCAACATGCAGCTGGTCAATGCGCAGCAGGCACGCCGCCTGCTCGACCGTCTGGTGGGCTACAAGATCAGTCCGCTGCTCTGGGTGAAAATCAAGAAGGGTCTGTCTGCGGGACGCGTGCAGTCGGTCGCCACGCGCATGGTCGTCGATCGTGAGCAGGAGATTGAGCAGTTCGAGCCGGAGGAATACTGGTATGTCGATGCGCAGCTCCGCGCGGGCGGCAAGCAGCTTCAGGCGCGGCTCATCTCGCTGGACGGCGAGCGCGTGACCCTCTCCGACGCAGAGCAGGCGAATGAAGCCAAGGCGCGCGTGGAAAAGGGCGGCTTTGTCATCCGCAGCGTCAAGCGCGGCGAACGCCGCAAGCACCCCGCCGCGCCGTTTACGACCTCCAATTTGCAGCAGGAGGCGAGCCGCAAGCTCGGTTTCACGACGGCAAAGACGATGCAGGTCGCGCAGCAGCTCTACGAAGGCGTAGACATCGAGGGGCGCGGCACGCTGGGCTTGATTTCCTACATCCGTACCGACAGCGTGCGCCTGAGCGATGAAGCCGTCGCCGCGGCACGCGAGATGATTTCCGAGCGTTACGGCGAACAGTTCGTACCGGAAAAGCCGAATGTATACAAGGGGCGCAAGAGCGCACAGGACGCGCACGAGGCCATTCGCCCGACGAACCTCGAACTGCGTCCGGAGGATATCAAGGCGTCGCTGACCAAGGATCAATACAACCTCTATCGGTTGGTCTATCTGCGCTTTGTCGCCTGCCAGATGGCGGATGCGCTGTATGAAACCCAGCAGATTGAAATCGCTTCGGATTCGGGCGTTGTGCTTCGCTCAAGTGCCGAGCGGCTCAAGTTTGCCGGCTTTACCGCCGTCTATGAGGAGGGCACGGACGACGCGCCGAATCAGGATGAACACGGCAGCAGCCTGATGGCGGACGTCAGCGAGGGCGACCATGCGGAGCTGCTCTCTGACGAGGCGACGCAGCATTTCACGCAGGCGCCTGCCCGCTATACGGAAGCGTCGCTCGTCCGTGCGCTGGAGGAAAAGGGCATCGGCCGCCCGTCCACCTATGCGCCGACCATCTCCACCATTTTGGCGCGTGGCTATGTCATGCGCGAAAAGAAGCAGCTCTTCCCGACCGAGCTGGGCATCATGATCACGAACATGATGGAGGAGTATTTCGCGGATATCGTGGATATCGCCTTTACCGCGGGCATGGAAGAGCAGCTCGACGAGGTGGAGGAAGGAAAGCTGGACTGGCACAAGGTGCTTTCCGACTTCTACGGTCCCTTTGAAAAGACGCTGGAAAACGCGGAATCCAAAATCGAAAAGGTCGAAATCAAGGACGAGGTTTCCGATGTGCCCTGCGACAAGTGCGGCGCGATGATGGTCTACAAGCTGGGACGTTACGGACGCTTCCTGGCGTGTCCGAACTTTCCGGAATGCCGCAATACAAAGGCAATTCAGGTCGAAATCGACGCGCCCTGCCCGAAGTGCGGCGGCAAGCTCCTCCAAAAGACCTCGCGCAAGGGGCGCAAGTTCTACGGCTGTGAGCGCTATCCGGAATGCGACTTTGTTTCGTGGGATATGCCGGTCAGCGAAAGATGCCCGAAGTGCGGAAGCTACATGACGCTTTCCCGCACGAAAAAGGGCGATTTCTACGTCTGTGCGAACGAAACCTGCCGCGAGCGCATTCCCGCGCCGCAGGAAGAGAACGAATGATGGAA
>URJN01000065.1 GCA_900548125.1 uncultured Eubacteriales bacterium | reverse complement strand
GGCTTCAACCGCCAAAAGCTTTTCGAGGATCTGTACGAAATCACAAATTCAAAGAAATCCAACGCGGAGATCATGCTTACGGCGGCGATACAATTCCATGTCATTATTCAGGAAATGTATAATTCCACCCAAAAGAACACCTACAACAGCAATGTGAATAAAATCAAAAAAATGCTTGATGACAACATCTACGAGAAGGATATTTCGCTGAAGGCGATTGCCGACGACGAAAAGGAAATCGAGGATCGATTCTATACCGAGCTGTCCTTTGGCACGGCGGGCATGCGCGGCGTACTCGGCGCGGGTACGAACCGCATGAACCTCTACAACGTCCGCCGTGCGACGAAGGGCTTTGCCGACTATATCAACGGCAAGAGCGAGGAGGACAGAAAGCGCGGCGTGGTCATCGCGTATGACTCCCGCCGGATGAGCCCGGAATTCGCCAAGGCTGCGGCTCTGGTGTTGTGCCATGAGGGGATTCACGTCTATCTGTTTGACGAACTGCGTCCGGTGCCGATTCTGTCCTATGCGGTGCGCCATCTGCACGCCATCGCGGGCATCGTCATCACCGCCAGCCACAATCCGCCGCAGTACAACGGCTACAAGGTCTACTGGGAGGACGGCGCGCAGATGCCGCCGGAGTACGCCGATCAGGTGCTTGCCTGCATCCGCGCCAACCGCTACGAGGATGCCGTCGAGATGGACGAAGCCGAGGCAAAGGCAAAGGGTCTGCTCCAGATTATCGGCAACAAGGAAGTGGACGACGACTATATCGCGCAGGTCAAGACGCTGTCCGTCCAGCCTGAGCTGATGAAGACCGCAGGCAAGGAACTGAAGATTGTCTATACGCCGATTCATGGCTCCGGCAACAAGCCTGTCCGCCGCATCCTCAAGGAAATCGGCATTGAGAACGTTTACGTCGTCAAGGAGCAGGAGCTGCCCGATCCGAATTTCTCGACCGTCAAGGTTCCGAATCCGGAAGATCCGGCGGCGTTCACGCTGGCGATGAAGCTGGCGGACGAGGTCGGCGCGGACTGCATCTTCGGCACGGATCCGGACTGCGACCGCGTGGGCATCGCCGTCAAGGACGACGAGGGCAAGTATTACCTGATGACCGGCAACCAGATCGGCTGCGTTCTGCTGTATTACATCCTCAAGAGCCGCAAGGCGTTGGGCAATCTGCCGGCGAACGGCGCGGTCGTCAAGTCCGTCGTATCCACCGAGCTGGCGCGCAAGATTGCCGAGAGCTATGGTCTGGTCTGTTTCGATACGCTGACCGGCTTCAAGTGGATTGCCGAGAAGATTCAGCAGTTCATGGACAAGGGCGACCATACGTTCATCTTCGGTTTTGAAGAGAGCTACGGCTTCCTGTCCTCTACGTTCGTTCGCGACAAGGACGGCGTCAACGCTTCCCTGCTGATTGCAGAAGCGGCGGCATGGGCTAAGACGCAGGGCAAGACGCTTTACGATATCCTTCAGGAAATCTACAAGACCTACGGCTATTACGTCGAGAAGGTCGTTTCCGTCACCCTGCCGGGCAAGGACGGCGTGGCGAAGATGAAGGAAATCATGAGGAACCTTCGCGAGAATCCGCCCAAGACGCTGGCAGGCAAGGATGTCCTCGCTGTGCGCGATTACCTCGTCGGCACGCGCACCGATGCGCAGGGCAATGTGACGAGCGCGGGTCTGCCCAAGAGCGACGTGCTGTACTTTGAGCTGACCGGCGGCGAGTGGGTCTGCATCCGTCCGTCCGGCACCGAGCCGAAGATCAAGCTGTATGTCAACACCAACGCGAAAACGCAGGATGTTTCCGCGAAGGAGAACGCCGAGCTGGTTGAAGCCTGCAAGGCCCTGATGCAGTAAGCATGATGTTCAGGGGGGAGCTTCGGATTGACCGAAGTTTCCCTCTTTTTTTGCAGGGAAGGATTTTTTCTTTTTTTACAGAATATGTCATGAATCGCCATCGCGATAGATTTGGAAAAGAGAGGAAGGATACGATGCAGACCGGAATTCGCTTTGATCAGGAATATGAAACCATGCCGTGGCATCGCGTGGATGCCGTTGTATTTGATATCGGCAATATTTTGATTCGCTATGCGCCGAAGGACTTTTTGGAGCAGCTCTTTCCGGGCGACGAGCAGATGCAGCGGGATATGCTGGCGCGCGTCTATCAGGGAAAATAATGGGCGAGATTTGACCGCGGCGACATGGAATACGAGGATGCGGCGGCGCGGCTTGCCGAGGAATACGGCGGGCGGTATGAGGATTACATGCACGCGCTGACCGGCTGGATTGAGCTGAAAAAGCCGATTGAGGAGGGGTGGCGCACCGCACAGCGATGCCGCCGCGCCGGAAAGCGGCTGTATCTGCTGAGCAATTATTCCAAGAGGGGTTATCTGCGCATGCGCGAGAAATTCGCCGACCGATTTGAGGTTTTCGATGGCGGGGTCATCTCCTGGCAATGCCATTTTCTTAAACCGGAAAAGGAAATCTATCAGCTGCTCATTGAGAATTACGGTCTGACGCCGGAAAAGACGCTGTTCATCGACGATATGCTGGGCAACGTCGAAGGAGCGCAAAAAGAGGGGATTCATGGCTTCCATATGCATGAAAAGGGCATGATGGATCGTTTCTTTCTGTAAGGAGGAAAGAGCGACATGAAGATGAATCGAATTGCGGCGGCTGCGCTGGCGGGAGCAATGCTTGCCGCGCCTGTTTTGGCTGAGGACGCCGCGTGGACGCCGCCGACGGTCACGCAGGAGGAAATGGACGCCGTTCAGCTCGGCGAACGCATCCTGATGCGCGGCACGGAGGGCGACGACGTTCGGCTTGTTCAGCAAAGGCTCTATGATTTGGGCTATTTGACGGACAAGGTGGACGGAAAGTTTGGCTTACAGACGCAGAAGGCTGTGCGCGCGTTTCAGCGTGCGCACAAGCTGGAGAAGGTAGACGGCAAAGTCGGCAAGAAGACGATTGCCGCGCTGTTTGGTGACGACGTGATTGCCTTGCCGACGCCGACGCCCAGCCCGACGCCTTCCCCGTCGCCGACCCCCGTTCCGACGGCAACCCCTGTTCCTACGCCTGCGCCGACCGCGACGCCGGATTTGGAGAACGCGCCGTTTACAATGCGGAAAGCCAATGTCAGCATAGACGGAAAGAGTGTTGACCTGATTTTGGGGCAGAGCGAACAGGGGGAAACGCTGTACCCGCTTTGCGGCGTGATGAGCCGCATGGGTTATGACTGCACATGGGACGAAAAGGGCGGTTGGCAGCTTGTAGAAGCGGAAACCGGTGTGCAGTGCGCGGTGATGACCGATGGCACACAGGGGCTTTGCAAGGATGCCATGATGCTGGTGAACGGCGTGATCCTGCTGACGGACGATGAGCATGTCGTCTATGCCTACGGCGGTGAAGCGTATCTGAATGCCGGAATGCTGACAAAGCTGGGCGTAGAGGTTTCGGAGGTCGGCGAGCTGATTATTTTGGAAAAGGCCCTGTAAAAGCTCCTGAACCTTCTTACAAACAAAAGAATGAATACGCTGATGCCTGCTGCATAGCTTTCATTGAATCGAATCGCATGAATCAAGCCGCTTTTTCCCAAAGGGAAGGGCGGCTTTTAGCGTGCGAACTTTGCGTTGACTTGCCCGCGTGAGCAGAACTGCAATATTTTGTGGACTTTGGCGGAAGTGCAGACGGGATCAGCCCGCTTTTTCGGAAAAATGGCGAGAAGCATGTTGACAAAATGTTGAAATACTGATACACTTGTACCCGTATTAGATGCGGTCAGTGAACGCCGCTTTTCTCTGCGCGGGGAAGGCGGATGATTTGCCGTTTCCCGCTTACCGGAGGAGAATATGCAAGAACCCGAAAAGATGGTTTCACAGGCTGAGCTTGACAATAAAGCGCAGAAGCTCGTGGAAGAAAAGGATGCCGACAGCCGTCTGCGCGTGTATGTCGGTCCGATGGAAAAGATTCTGGTCGGCGTGCTGCTCATCTGGGCAGTGTTTCAGGTGTGGGCGAACATGTTCGGAACGCTCGGCGCGGTTAAGCTCCGCACGGCGCATATCATGTTCCTGCTGCCGCTGGCGTTTACGCTGTATCCGACGTTCAAAAAGGAACGCCGCCGCCGCAAGATCATGCCGGTCTGGGACATCGCGCTCATTGCCGCGGCGATACTCAGCTACGGTTATCTGTTCATGCGCTATGACGCGGTCGCTAAGACCGGACGCCTGAATCCGACGGATATATGGGTCGGCGTGGTCTGCCTGATTGTCGCCTTTGAAGCGGCGCGGCGGGCAAGCGGAAACCTTGCGATTATCGCGATCATCTTCTTGTCCTACTTCGCGGTCTGGGGCAGGTATATCCCCGGCACGTTCGGAACGAGTGCCTTTACGCTCAAGCGCGTGATTAAAGCCCTTGTCTGGGATACCAACGGCATCCTCGGAACGGGCGCGGGCGTTTCGGCGACGTATATCTTCGTGTTCGTGCTTTTCGGTGCATTCCTCAAGTACAGCGGTTTTTCGCAGTTCATCAACGATATCGCGCTGACGCTGGTCGGGCAGACGCCCGGCGGCCCCGCCAAGGTTGCGGTCATCGCGTCCGCGCTGATGGGCATGATTAACGGCTCGGCAATCGCCAACGTGGCGACGACCGGAACCATCACCATCCCGCTGATGAAAAAAACGGGCTATAAAAAGGATTTTGCCGCGGCGGTTGAGGCTGTCGCTTCGACCGGCGGTCAGTTTACGCCGCCCATCATGGGCGCAGTCGGCTTCGTTATGGCGGAGTTCATGTGCGTCAGCTATACGAAGGTCATGCTGGCGGCGGCGATTCCCGCGTTCCTGTATTATCTGTCCCTGCTGTATTCCGTGCATCTAGAAGCCAAGCGGCTGGGGCTTTCGGGTCTGTCCAAGGAGAACATTCCCAACGCGGGCAAGGTGCTCAGGGAGCGCGGTCATCTGCTCATCCCGCTGGTCGTTCTGCTGGGACTGATGTTTACGGGCTATACGCCGCTGTTCGCCGCGATTGTCGCCATTTTCGTGACCATTCCGGTGTCGTGGATTCGCAAGGATACCCGCATGGATCTTAAAACCATCGTTCAGGCGACGGTCGAGGGCAGCCGCAGCGCCATCGGCGTGGGCATCAGCTGCATCATCATCGGCGTAATCATCGGCTCGGTCAACATGACCAGCCTGGGTCTGAATTTCGGCAACCTGATTCTGCGCGTCGTGGGCGACGGACATCTGTTCCTCGGCGGTCTGATGGTCATGATTATGTCCATCATTCTGGGCATGGGCGTGCCGGGCGTCGCGGCGTATGTCATCGTCTATGTTGTTGCGGTGCCGGTGCTTCGCGGCGTCGGCGCGACGGAGATGGCGGCGAACATGTTCTGTCTGATTTATGCCTGCCTGTCGAATATCACCCCGCCGGTTGCGATGAGCAGCTATGTTGCCGCGGGCATCGCGGACAGCAACATGACCAAGACGTCGCTGATTGCGATGAAGCTGGGCATTGCGGGCTTCATCCTGCCGTTCTTCTTCCTGAATAATCCGGTGCTGCTCTACGGCAGCACGGAGGGCGTTGCGCTGAGCGAAACGATTCGGACGTTTGTTACGGCGACGGTGGGCGTTCTGGCGATTGCGGAGGGGTTGTCCGGTTTCCCGATGCAGAAATATACGATGCAGACGAAGACTCTGCGTGTTCTGACGCGCGTGATGCTGATTGCAGGCGGTTTGCTGTTTGTCAATCCGACGTTCACGACGGACGTTGTCGCGCTGGTTTTGATTGCGGCAGAGGTTGCGCTTGACCGCGGCGTGCTGGCAAAGGCGAAGCCCATTCATGTTTAAGCCCTGCGAGGGCAGATGCCGCACTCAATTCAATAAAATCAAGGGATTGAAATCTTAGCGTCATGCGTCAGCTCTGTGGGACGCGGCGTGATGGATTTATACGGTTAGAAACGGTAACGGACATGGATAAATCCATTCAAATAACGAAGGAGAATATCGTCATGAAAAAGGTTCTTGCAGCCGCGCTCTGCGCGGCAACCGTGATGGGCGCGTCCGGTGCGCTCGCCGCCGACATCAATTTCGTCACCGCGGGTACGTCCTCCACGTTTTATCCGATCAGCGCGACCGTCTGCCAGCTTTGGAACGACAGCATTGAAGGCATGCGCGCGACTGCGACGCCCTCCGGCGGCGGAATCGACAACCTGAATCAGGCACTTGACGGCGAGGCGCAGATTGGCATCGCCAACGCGAACCTCGTCTATCAGGCGCGCGAGGGAATAGACAGCTTTGAGGGCTATGCCAACGACAACCTGCGCATTTTTGCCGGACTGTATTACAATCCGAATCAGGTCGTCGTGACCCGTGAGAGCGGGATTGGTTCTCTGGAGGACTTAATCGGCAAGCACATCTCTATCGGTGCCGCCGGTTCGACGACGGTGGATGAAGCGAGCGTGCATCTTTCCCTGATGGGTAAGACGCTCGATGACCTCAAGGCGGAATACATGGGTACGAGCGAATCCGCCGACGCGATGAGCAACAAGCAGCTTGACGGCGTATGGGTCATGGCGGGTACGCCGAACGCCGCCGTCACCCAGATTATGACGACGACCGACGCGAAGATTCTGCCGATTCCGGCGGAAACCGTTGAAGCCCTGAAGGTCAACTATCCGTGGTATGCGAGCTACACCATTCCTGCGGGCACGTATGCCGGTCAGGAAGAGGATGTGCCGACCTCTGCCGTGAAGCTGACCCTGTTCATCACCGCCGATATGGATGAAGAAACGGTTTATCAGATGACCAAAACCTTCTGGGAGAGCTGGGACATGCTGACCGAAACGCATGCAGCCCTCAGGAAGGCGAGCCTTGAATCCGCCTGCACCGATTTGGCGGGTGTGCCGATTCATGAAGGCGCGGCACGCTACTACCGCGAGGTCGGCGTGCTGGAATAATGCGCTGAGGATAGATGCCCATCCGTTGCGGTATGCGGCAGATGGGACAGCGGACTTTGCAATTCTGCCTCTCCTTGAAACAGGAGGGGCTTTATCATGAAAGAGGAGAAAGAAAACCATGGCAAAGAAAATCGGTTTGGTCGGCATTTATTTTCCGGGCGCATACGATACGCTCCACGAAAATGTTCCGGAGGGCTTCGAGCTGGTCGATGCGCTGTCTCCGGAGGCTTACGGGAATCTGGCAGACTGCGAATACCTGATTTCCCGACTGGATATCGATCCGGATATCATCAACCACACGCCGAATGTCAAGTTCTGGCAGCGTTGGGGCGCAGGCTTTGACCATGTGGATTTGAAGGCATGGGGCGAGCGCGGCATTCCGATTGCGACCTGCCCGGGCGTCAATTCCGGCATTGTCGCGGAGCTTGCCATCATGCTGATGCTGGCGGGCTATCGCAACCTGCTCCAGATTAACCGCCAGCTTTTGGAGGGGCATTTCCCGCGCACGGAGTATTTCGGACGTTCGTTTATGATCAAGGGCAAGACCGTCGGCGTGCTGGGCTTGGGTCATATCGGCAAGAAGGTTGCCGCGCTGGTCACGGCGTTCGGCGCGAACGTCATCTATTACGACATCCTGCGTCAGCCGGAGCAGGAAGAAAAATACGGCTACCGCTTTGTTGACTTTGATACGCTGCTTGAGCAGAGCGATATCTTCACCGTCCATTGCCCGCTCAACGAGGAAACGCGGGGCATGATTAGCTTTGAGCAGTTTAAGAAGATGAAGCCCAGCGCGATGCTCATCAACACCGCGCGCGGCCCGATTGTCGATGAAGCGGCGATGATTGACGCGCTGACGACCGGCAAGATTGCGACGGCGGGTCTGGATACCTATGAGCATGAGCCGCTGCCCAAGGATCACCCGCTGCTCAAGCTGGACAATGTCGTCGCCAGTGCGCATGCGGGCGGCAACACCAAGGACAACGACATCAACATGGTCAACTATGTCTATCACAATATCGTCGCCTTTGACCGCGGCGAGCCGCTGAATACGCCGGGAGATATCGTCAACGGGGAATTCCTGAAAAAGTAAGCGGCGGCTTCGGTAAATGCCATGAGCGCGAATTGAAGGAAAAAATGAGTTGCAAAAACCCGCTCTTTAGGCTATAATATCCGCATACATCGGCGCGCCTTCGGGCGCAGGAGGAGAACAAGCCGGTCAGCCCGTAAAAGAGAGCCGTCGGTCGGTGCGAGACGGTGCGGGCAGCGGCGGATCCGCTCTTTCCCATGCTGCGGGTGATGAGCCTGCGGGGTGACGTCCCTTATCCGTCAGGAGAGGTCGCGGAAACGCGGCAATTTGGGTGGCAACGCGGAGCACTTCGTCCCATGAGGAAGAAGGGCTCCTTTTATTTTGGCGTGCAAATTCTCGGGGAAAGTCCCCGCAGAGAAGAAAGGAAGAAACGTCATGATTGATATCAATCTGATTCGCAAGACGCCTGACGTCGTGCGCGAGAACATCAAGAAGAAGTTTCAGGACAGCAAGCTCCCGCTTGTTGACGAAGTGATTGAGCTGGATCGCAAGAACCGCGAAGCGATGCAGCAGGCGGACAGCCTGCGCAACCAGCGCAAGGTGCTGTCCAAGGAAATCGGCGGGCTGATGAAGCAGGGCAAGAAGGAAGAAGCCGAGGCGACTAAGGCGAAGGTCGCCGAGCTGGCGGACGAGCTTGCGCATCTGGAGCAGCTGGAAGAGGAATATGCCGCTGAAATCAAGAAGCGCATGCAGGTCATTCCGCAGATTATCGACCCGAGCGTGCCGATTGGCAAGGACGACAGCGAGAACGTCGAAATCGAGCGTTTCGGCGAGCCGTTTGTTCCGGAGTTCGAGGTTCCCTACCATGTGGACATCATGGAAAAACTCAACGGCATTGACATTGATGCCGCCCGCCGCACCTCCGGCAACGGCTTCTATTACCTCAAGGGCGACATCGCCCGTCTGCACAGCGCGTGCCTGTCCTACGCCCGCGATTTCATGATCGACCGCGGCTTCACCTATTACATTCCGCCGTATATGATCCGCAGCAGCGTCGTGACCGGCGTTATGAGCTTCGCGGAGATGGAAAACATGATGTACAAGATCGAGGGCGAGGATCTGTACCTCATCGGTACATCCGAGCATTCCATGATTGGCAAGTTCATCGATACCATTCTCACCGAGGACGAGCTGCCGCAGACGCTGACCAGCTATTCTCCGTGCTTCCGCAAGGAAGTCGGTGCGCACGGCATCGAGGAGCGCGGCGTTTACCGCATCCACCAGTTCGAGAAGCAGGAGATGATCGTCGTCTGCAAGCCGGAGGATTCCATGGCGTGGTATAACCGCCTGTGGCAGAACACGGTCGATTACTTCCGCTCTCTGGATATTCCGGTTCGCACGCTGGAGTGCTGCTCCGGCGACCTCGCGGATTTGAAGGTCAAGAGCTGCGACGTTGAGGCGTGGAGCCCGCGCCAGAAGAAGTACTTTGAGGTCGGCAGCTGCTCTACGCTGGGCGATGCGCAGGCGCGCCGTCTGGGCATCCGCATCAAGGGCAAGGATGGCAGCAAGTACTTTGCGCATACGCTCAACAACACCTGCGTGGCACCGCCCCGCATGCTGATCGCGTTCCTGGAGAACAACCTCAACGAGGATGGCTCCGTGCGCATTCCGGCTCCCCTGCGTCCGTACATGGGCGGCAAGGAAGTCATCACCCCTGCCAAGTAAGCGGACTGAGTCTGCCTTCACTTCCGCCACAGATTTTTAAAAGACGGAAGTATTGAGAACGCGGGCGGTTTGGGCAGTATCCTATATTCAAAAATCAAAGCGGAAACCGT
>URJN01000064.1 GCA_900548125.1 uncultured Eubacteriales bacterium | reverse complement strand
GCTGATTCACAACCACACCGTATTCAAGTATATGGCGGATTTCATGGGCATGGGGCAGAAAATCCAGAGCGGCGACTACGAATTGACGCGCGCAATGTCCGCGACGGAGATTCTGAATCAGCTGATTTCCGGCGACGGAAAGCCGCTGACGATGAAGATAACAATCATCCCGGGATGGACGGTCGAGGATGTTGCCAACTATCTGGTTGAAATCAAGGTGCTTTCCAGCGCGGATGAGTTCCTGAGCCTGTGCAAATCCGGCGAGACATACAACGGGTATTACTTCATCGAAGAAGTGATGAAGACCGGCACGGTCAGCCAGCGGAAGTATGCGCTGGAAGGCTACCTCTCGCCGAATACCTACGAAATCTATACCAGCTCAAGCGCGGATACCCTTATCAAGCGTCTGCTCACGCAGACGGAGGCGGCTTATCTGAGCGGCTATGACGAGCGGGCGCAGGAGCTGGGACTGACGATGGACGAGGTCTTTACGCTGGCGTCGATGATTGAGAAGGAAGCAAAGACGTCGGATTTTGCCAAGGTCAGCGCGGTTTTCCATAACCGGCTCAAGGCGGGCATGACGCTCGGCTCGGATGTTACGGTCAAGTATGTATCCGGTTCACAGAAGATGTCGCTCAATGACAGCGATTTGGCGGTCGATTCGCCATATAACACCTATACGCACAAGGGACTGCCGGTCGGCCCGATCTGCAACCCGTCGATGGACGCCGTCGTCGCGGCGCTGTATCCGGATGAGCAGTATGTGGCGCAGAAGTACCTCTACTTCTGCTCGGCTGAGCCGGAATCCGGAAAGCTGGTCTTCTCCAAGACGCTGGAGGAACACAACAAGGCTGTGTCGTATTATCGCCAGTACTGGGAGGAATACGACAAGAGCCGCGGACTGAACTAAACCGTGGAGGACAATATGAATCAAATGCCTTCGCTGCTCGCACCTGCGGGCGGCATGAGGGCGCTTCAAACGGCGCTGCGCTTCGGCGCAGACGCCGTTTATTGTGGCGCAAAACAATACGGTCTGCGGGCGCAGGCAAATAATTTCGATGAACAGCAGCTGGCACAGGCTGTGCGCATGGCGCACGACGCGGGGGCACAGGTCAACCTAACGCTGAATATCTTCGCCTTCGACGGCGATTTGGACGGAATGGTGCGCACGGCAAAGGCGGCGCATGAAATCGGCGTGGATGCGGTAATCGTTTCCGATTTGGGCGCGATTGCCCGCATCGCCCGCGAGGTGCCGGGGCTTGACGTCCATGTCAGCACGCAGGCAAGCACGACGAACAGCGAGTCCGCGCGAATCTACAAATCGCTGGGCGCAAAGCGCGTCGTATTGGCGCGGGAGATGACGTTTGACCAGATTGAAGCGATGTATGCGGCAATCGGCGGCGAAATCGAGCTGGAAACGTTCATCCATGGCGCGGCGTGTATGTCCTACTCCGGACGCTGCATGCTTTCCAGCTTCCTGAACGGACGGAGCGCAAACAGGGGCGCATGCAGCCAGCCCTGCCGCTGGACCTATACGCTGCATGAAAGAACACGTCCGGAGGAAGCGATGCCCATCGAGGAGGATGAGCGCGGAACGGCGATTCTCTCCAGTCGGGATATCTGCATGATGGATCATCTGCCGCGGCTGATGGAGAGCGGCGTCTGCTGCTTCAAGATCGAGGGGCGGATGAAGACGGAGATTTACATCGCTACGGTCGTCGGCGCGTATCGGCGGGCGATGGACGCCTATGCGAAGAATCCGGAAGCCTATAAGGCAGATGCGGCGCTGCAAAAGCAGCTTCGCAGCGAGCTGGATCAAATCAGCCACCGCGTCTATGACACGGGATTTTATTTCGGGCAGCCGAAGGTTTGCGGCGAGGCGGTCGGCGTGACGCAGGAAGCGGAGTACATGGGCTATGTATTGGATGTTTCCGGCGGAGAAGCACTGGTTGAGATGAAGAACCGTTTCTTTGTCGGAGACGAGCTGGAAACGGTCACACCGCACGGAAGCGAGAAGCTGACCATTGAGGATATCGTGATTGAGCGGACGGGCGAACATGTCGGCGTGGTTAATGTGCCGATGGAGAAGGTTCGCATTCCCTGCGGCAATAAGCTCGAAGCGGGCGATCTGCTGCGCGGTCCGGTGCGCAATAGGGCATAACGCCTGCTGAATTTAGGATTCGGGTGGCTTGTCAGTCTGAAAGGGTGTGCAGGGTCATCTCTGCCCAAGCGGGCATGGCGAGCGGCGAACGCCAGAAAATGGGCATGAAGGGATGCCCCAGCGCGGCGTCGCAGAGAAAGAGAAACGCCCATGCGCCGTCTGACTCGGCAGCGTTTTCGGGAAGCGTGCCGCGCAGAAACGCATGCGGATGCGTCGCGGGGCAGACAGAACGCGCCAGACGCAGAGGCAGAAACAGGGCGGCGTGCGCGGAATCGCGCTTCAATAGCATGGAAATCAAAGCGGGTTCGCCCCGCTTTTTTTCGTTGTTCGTGGAATTGCGCGCAGAGGGTTTGCGGGAACAAGACTTTGAAGCGTCGCAGTCTGTGGCAGACATGCAGACGGCTTCAATCTGTGCGGGCAGTTCGCGAAGCGCGGCGTCGCAGGAACCCATATGCTCACGCAGAAATTGGGCGGCGGTCAGCGCACACGCCTGCTCATAAGGCGCATCCTGAAGCGGTGGCAGGGAAGCACAGAGCGACTGCACCCGACGCGCCGCTTCATCCGGTTCGAGAAAACCCAGCATACAGCCGGCGCAGGCGGCAAGCATCGCCGAGCCGGGTTGGGCGCGGCTGCCCGAAAGGGCGAAGGCTTCCTGCGCAAGAACGAGCAGACGCTGATGCTCTTTGGTGGAAAGCGGGATGCGTTCGCGGGCGGGAAGATCGAGCGAACGCACGAGCAGCGGCGCACAAAGCCACAGCAGAGCGAGCGCAAAGAGCGGCGCAAGCGCGTGCAGGCTGAAAAAAGCCGCGGGAATCAGTGCGACGGCACAGACGGCACAGGCTGTCGGCGATTTTGCTCCGTTTGGAAAGCGGATGCGGATAAGCGGCGAATGGGCAAGCCAATGCGCAAAGAGCGCGTTAAAGGCGCGGACAGCGCAAACGGGCAGAAGCGACAGGCGCACGAGCGCACCGGGAAGCAGACGCGGATGAAGCAGGGCATACGGCTCGATGAGCGCCAGAAGCGCGGGAAGCTCCCAACCGGTTACAGCGGCAAGAAAGACGAGGAGCATGCGCAGAAGCGGCGTGAGAAGAATCAGCGGAGAGAGAAAACGAAGCCACTTGGGCAGGGCATCATCGGGATGAGCCGGAAGCGGAGAGCGGCAGGCAGAGGAAAGCAGGCGTTCAAGGGAACGCTCTTCTTCGCGGAAGGTCGGAAAGCGGCGGCGGACAAAGGCGGTTTCTTCCCAAAGCGGGCAGATGGACGGGCGTTTCTGGGACAAGGCAGCAAGCGTCTGCGCCGAACAGAGAAGCGGCTGATCAAAGTCCATGGACAGATTGCGGCGGGCGAGAAAATCGGCTGCGGCGGCATACGGCGAGGAAAGGGAGAAGCTGTGTGCGGACAGACGGGTCAGGAGCGGCTCATTATCCAGAATGGGCGGATGCACCCGTGCGCGAAGCATACCGCATTCGCCCAGAGCGGAGAGCATACGGCGGGGAACATCCGGCGTGCAGGCAACGGAGGCGGGAAGAAAAAGTACCGAAGAAAACCGACCGGCGAGCGACGCAGGCGAAAAGCTGGCGGCAGAGAACGCAGAGAGTGCATGACCGGAAGCCATCAGACCGGCGATGACGGCGTGAGGACGGATGGGCTGGCTTTCGCCCAGATAGCTCCGCGCGTCGTCATCCCAAGTGCGGCTGCGGACGAGCAGAAGAAAACGTCCGGGCATGCGGGATGCAAGCGACATCACACCCGACTGGAGCGAACGGATGAGCGCGTCATCCTCGGGCAGGACGGAGGAAAACGCATCGGACAGGTCGCAGAAGAGCAGGAGAGAATCTGCCGCGTCCCGCATGGCACGGAGCATGCGCATCAGGTCGGAAACATCGCCCGCGTGACGCGGCGCGGCGAGAACGACGCACAAAAGATTCTCTTTCAAAACGCATGCCTCCGTCAACTTTGCTCATAAAAGCGCGGGATACCTCATTCAAAGCCGGACAGCCGATTTATCCGGCGAAGCGGCGGGCGCGGATGAACCGGCTTTTCATACAGGATGCCCGAAAAGAAAAACGGCATGCGGAGATTCCGCACAGACAGAACGATTCTCACAAACAGGGATTCATAAAAACAGCTGAACGCGAATAGACATTAAAAATGTCAGGAAAAATGCGCGAAAACCTCAAAAAACAGACCCAATACCGCTGATTGAGGATTGAACTTCTAAATCCCCCGTGCTATAATATAGGATAGCGTTTTGGGATTTCCGGGGCGCAACCATTACCAGGAGGAGCAAAAGAAATGAGCACCACTGTTGAAAAGATTTCCAGCAATAAGGTGAAGCTGTCCTTTGACATCGACGCTGCGCAGTTTGACGCCGCGATGGACAAGGCATACATCAAGGTTCGCGGTCAGGTGACGATCCCGGGCTTCCGCAAGGGTCGCGCCCCGCGCAAGATGATCGAGAACATGTACGGCGGCGAAGGCGTCTTCTATGATGAGGCGTTCGAGCTGATCTTCGACGAGGTCTACGGTCCCGCCATTGATGAGAACAAGCTCGAGGTCGTCGATCGTCCGCAGGTTGATATCCAGCAGATCGGCACCGGCAAGAACCTGCAGTTCACCTGCGAAGTGTTCGTCAAGCCGGACGTGACCCTTGGCGAGTACAAGGGCGTTGAGGTCAAGCGCGAGCATACCCTCGTGACCGAGGACGAAGTGAACGCCGAGATCGAGAAGGAGCGCAACAAGCAGGCGGCTGAGGTTTCCGTTGAGGATCGCGCCGTCGCCGAGGGCGATACCGTGAATCTGGACTACTCCGGCAGCGTGGACGGCGTGAAGTTCGCCGGCGGCACCGCGGAGGCTCAGACCCTGAAAATCGGCAGCCACACCTTCATCCCGGGCTTCGAGGAGCAGATGGTCGGCATGAACATCGGCGAGGAGAAGGATCTGGAAGTGACCTTCCCGCAGGAGTATCACGCTGAGGAGCTGGCGGGCAAGAAGGCTGTCTTCCATGTGAAGGTCAACGGCATCACCGAGACCCAGCTGCCGGCGCTTGACGACGATTTCGCCAAGGACATCAGCGAGTTTGACACGCTGGATGAATACAAGGCGGACGTTCGCGCCAAACTGGAAGCTCAGGCTGCCGAGCGCGACAACAACGCTTTCACCAACGCCGTGATCGAGAAGGTCATGGAGAACGCGACCGTTGAAATTCCGGAAGCGATGGTGGAGCGTCAGATTGATTCCATGGTTCGCAACTTTGAAGCGCGTCTGGCTCAGCAGGGTCTGAAGCTCGCCGACTTCATCAAGTACACGGGTCAGGATGAGAAGTCCTTCCGCAACCAGTACCGCGAGCAGGCGGAGAAGAGCGTCCGCGCGAACCTCGTGCTGGAGGCTGTCGAGAACGCCGAGAACTTCGAGGCGACCGAGGAAGAAATCGACGCCGAGATCGTGAAGTTCGCGGGTCAGATTGGTCAGGACGTTGAGAACCTGAAGAAGAACCTGACCGAAGGCGACCGCGAGTACTTCAAGGCTGACGTCATCCGCGACAAGGCCGTGAAGTTCCTCTGCGACAACGCGAAGGCTGAGTAAGAAGGAAAACGATATTCAAACTATACGCCTGTTAAGGAGGCGTCCATTATGACCGGAAACAATTTCTATTTTGAGCCTAGCGTCATCGAAAAGACGCCTTATGGCGAACGTTCTTACGACGTTTATTCCCGCCTGCTGAAGGATCGCGTGGTCTTTCTGCGCGGCGAGGTGAACGAGGCGCTGGCAAACAGCATCGTCGCTCAGCTGCTCTTCCTGGAAATGGAAGACCCTGACGCCGATATTTCGATGTACATCAACAGCCCGGGCGGAAGCGTGACGGACGGCATGGCGATTTTTGACACCATGCGCTACGTCAAGCCGAAAATCCGCACGGTATGCCTCGGCATGGCTGCGTCCATGGGCGCGTTCCTGCTGATGGCGGGTGAGCCGGGCATGCGTCTGGCTTTGCCCAACAGCGAAGTGATGATTCACCAGCCCAGCGGCGGCGCGAGCGGTCAGGCGACCGACGTGCAGCTGCACGCCCAATGGCTGCTGCGTACCAAGGGCAAGATGAACAAGCTGATGAGCGAAATGACCCATCAGCCGCTCGAACGCATTGAGCGCGACGTGGAACGTGATTACTTCATGACTGCTGAGGAAGCTCTGGCTTACGGCATCATTGACGAAATCTACCAGCCGCGCAAAAAGTAAGGCTTCTTTGCCGAAATAAAGCGGTTTTCCCTTCCCGAAAGGGAAGGGAGAATCCGTTTTTAAGGCAGAGCAGCGCAATAATGTTTTTTTCCGAGGTGCGAAATGCCAACCGCACTATTTGCAGACATACAGCGGACTTACATTCCAGCAAGGGAACGGAAAATCAGTTTCTAAGGCAGAGCAGCGAAATAATGTTTTTTTACGACGTGCGAACTGCCAAGAGATAAGGACGAAACCAGACAGCCGCGCGTGGCGCGCTGCTCCTTCTGCGACAAAACGCAGGATCAGGTTCGCCGCATCATCGCGGGCAACGGCGTTTATATTTGCGACGAGTGCATCGCGCTGTGCCAGGAAATCATCGCTGATGATCTGGGGACGACGCCGAGCCAGGAGCCGCAGAATCTGCCCAAGCCGACTGAAATCAAAGCGGTGCTGGACGAGTATGTGATTGGTCAGGATAAAGCCAAGCGCGCGCTCGCCGTCGCCGTATACAACCATTATAAGAGAATCAACGCGCCCCAAAAGCGCGGTGACGTCGAATTGCAGAAGAGCAACATCGTGATGGTCGGTCCGACCGGATGCGGCAAGACGTTCCTCGCGCAGTCGCTCGCCAAGATTCTCAATGTGCCGTTCGCCATCGCAGACGCGACCAGCCTCACCGAGGCGGGTTATGTCGGCGAGGATGTCGAGAACATCCTCCTGCGCCTGATTCAGAATGCCGATTACGACATTCAGGCGGCGCAGCGCGGCATCATCTACATCGACGAGATCGACAAGATTGCCCGCAAGAGCGAGAATCCGTCCATCACGCGCGATGTATCCGGTGAGGGTGTACAGCAGGCACTGCTCAAGATTATCGAGGGCACTGTCGCCAGCGTTCCTCCGCAGGGCGGACGCAAGCACCCGCATCAGGAGTTCATCCAGATTGACACGACCAACATTCTCTTTATCTGCGGCGGCGCGTTTGACGGAATCGATAAGATCATCGAAAAACGCGAGGGCGCAGGTTCAATCGGCTTCGGTGCCGAGGTTAAGAGCAAGGAAAAGCGCAACGTGGGCGAGGTGCTGGCGGATATCCGTCCGGAAGACCTGCTCAAGTTTGGCTTGATTCCGGAGTTTGTCGGACGTCTGCCGATTATCGTCACGCTGGATAATCTGGACGAGGATGCGCTGGTACGCATCCTGACCGAGCCGCGCAACGCGCTCTGCCGCCAGTACAGCAAGCTGATGGAGATGGACGGCGTTGATTTGGAATTTGAACCGGAGGCTCTCAAGGCGATTGCGGCGAAAGCCATCGCCAGAAAGAGCGGTGCCCGCGGTCTGCGCGCCATCATTGAGGACGCGCTGATGGGCACGATGTTCGAGCTGCCTGTGCGCAACGATGTCGCGAAAGTGATTGTGACCCCGGAGGTCATCACGGAGCGCAAGGAGCCGACGCTTGTACCTGGTGAGCCGAAGCGCAAGCTGCCTGCCGGAAAACCGCGCCGCGAAGGGGAGAGTGCGAACAGCGCAGCCCGCCGCCCGTCGGTATCCTAAAGCATAAGATTTTCCCTCATGTCCGAACAGAAAGACTGTCGGGCGTGGGGGATTTTTTGATTTGCGGTAAAATTCTTTGCGTGAGTGAGAAATTCGCGCTTTTGCAGACTACGGCGGAGATGAGTGCGGGCTAAGCCCGCTTTTGTCCTATCGGAGGGAACGGTCACATAGGATTCTCCGAAAGGGGGCGCAGGCATGCGGAAACGAATTGCTATGGCACAGGGGGATATGACGGGAGACGGTGCAGCGGAAACGGTCATTTTGACCGGAGAACAGCGGGAGGGAACGGCATACTGGCAGAATATCGAATTGGAAATCATCGACGGACGGAGCGGAAAGTCGGTTCGCGTCGCTTTGGCACTCAATGAGGGCTATGAACCGCAGCTCCTGCTGGGCTGCATGACAGCCAGAAACCGCGTCGATGCGCTGATTGCGATGGACACGGGATCGAGCGGGGCAATCGGGCTGTATACCGTGGTGGGCTTCGTGAGCGGCGCGTATCGGACGCTGTTTGACAGCGAAAGGTTTGCACAGGAGATGCGCTATACCGTTACATATCTCGATCAATATGCCGTGCGTGCGCAGAGCGAAAACACGGGCATGAACTACTATATCGACCTTGCGGGAAAGGATGCCGCCGAGCTGACGAGAATCTATCGCGAGGACGGCACACTCAGACAGCCGCAGGAGGGCTTTGTAGACCCTGTCAGCCTGCTGTATCCGGCAGACGTCAATCGGGATGGGCTGCTGGAGCTGGTCGCGTGGCAGCGTATCAGCGGGCTGTACCATGCAGACGCCTTGGGCGATTTCATTAACACGCTGGCATGGAACGGGCGGACGTTCGCGCTTGCCTCGCAAACGGTGGGTATTCTGGGAGTTGGCAGAAATTCTGAAAAAAGTTTTTAAAAAGCGGGAACCTTTTCAGACATACATCCGTCTATATAGTATCGAACAGAGAGGTTCGGAAAAGAAATAACGCCGGCGTAAGCCGGTAATATGCAGGAGGATACAAATTATGAAGAAGATTTTGCTGGTCGTTGCGGTGCTTGCGGTTCTGCTCGGTGCGGGATTCGGCATCAAGACCGCCTATGACAAGAAGAACGAGAACATCGTCACCACACAGCCCGCGAACGGGCAGGATGACGCCGAGGCTGCCGATGAGAACGAGGTCTATTATCTGACCGGACAGATTACCGAAATCGCCGATGACTACATCATCCTCGAAGGAACCGAGCAGGGCACGGTTCAGGTAAACCTGTTTGATGACACGGCGTTCGGCGGAAAGTTCCCGGATGAGCTTGTGGTCGGAGAGTATGGGCAGGTGATTTATGATGGAAAGATGACCCGTTCGATTCCGCCGCAGGTTACCGCGCTTGCTGTTGACGTGTGTGTGCTGGAAGGCAAGGTTGCGGAGATTCTGGAGGATGGGCGCGTGCTGATTGACCGCACGGGCGTGATGGAACAGCAAGTTGATTCGCATCTGAAGGAAGACGGAACCGTGGAAACTGAAGTGACGCTCACGCCGGAGCAGGTCATTCTTTCGCTTCCGGAAGGCGTGGAGCTGAAGGTTGGAGACAGCGCGGTATTCTATACGACAGGCATCGCCACGATGTCCCTGCCGGCGCAGATGAACGCCATCGTCGTCGTGAAAAAGTAAGCCTAAGCAACCTGAGATACACAAAAAACCAGCTCGACGGATTCGATGGGCTGGTTTTGTCGTCATTGCGAAAAAACCGAAAGTGTGTTAAACTAAAAACGCCGCCCAGAAAGGCGGCGTTAAGGTGCTGTCTGCAATTACAGGTGGTCTAGCTCCCTCCGGCAAGCGTCCGGGGGACGTGAAAATCTTGTTGTTTCTGGTTTCCCCTGACGCAAACGCGGAAGGGGGGATGCACTATGGAGCTGAACGAAGTGCTTGCACTGCTCACCATGATTGGTGGGACCGTGTATATTACGTTTCCGATTACATGGGCAGTCTTTAAAG
>URJN01000063.1 GCA_900548125.1 uncultured Eubacteriales bacterium | reverse complement strand
GCAGGGGAAAAAGTGACGGGTATCCCTTTGCTGCGGGGATGGGCAAGCAGGAAAGCAGCGCGGCGAGAGGATGCGGAAACTGCGGTCAGCGCCATCCCCTTCACAAAGGTATAACACACTAGACCTTACGAGCAAGGTCAGTGTGCCAAGGGGCTGCGGCCCCTTTGGGAACCCTTTGAATTCCTGTATAATCATGCGTTTCTTTCGTCATAAAAAACTGTGCTTCCCGTCCTCAACCGTTCAAAGCGCAGAGTTTTCTTTTATCCGTTCAGATGGCAGTATGCCAATCTCAATTCGTCGGCAATTTTCACGCCGCTCGGCGTTCCGGCGATGCCGCCCAATCCCGTTTCGCGCAGAGAAACATCCATCTTGTCCCCGACGTCTTTCATGGCCATAATGACCTCGTCCGGCGGCACAGCCGAGCGGATTCCTGCCAGCGCCATATCGGCACAACACATGGCAACCATTGCGCCGGAGGCATTGCGCTTGATGCACGGCACTTCCACCAGCCCGGCAATCGGGTCGCACACCAGCCCCAGCAGGCTCTTAATTGCCAGCGCTGCTGCGTGGCAGATCGCCTCCGCATCGCCGCCACCCAAATAGCACAGTGCCGCTGCTGCCATCGCGCTCGCCGTACCAATTTCATATTGGCAGCCGCCTGCCGCGCCGGCAATGGAAGCCTTGGTCGCTACTGCCTGCCCAATCGCGCCCGCGATATACAAGGCACGCACCATCTCTTCATCGCCAAGACCCATGCGCTTCTGATACGGCAGCAGCACCGCGGGCATGACGCCGCAGCTTCCGGCGGTAGGCGCGGCGACAATGCACTTCATGCAGGCGTTGTTTTCTCCCATTTCCAACGCCTGCGCAATCACCTGTCCCAATTCGTCGCCGCAGATCGTCTTTCCCGCCTTGACATAGCTGCGCATCTTCGCGCCGTCTCCACCCGCCATACCACTGGCAGAACGCAACGTCGGTGTGTAATTCTGCGCCGAATGTTGAATCGCCGCGTATAAATCCGCCATCTTCTTTTCGGATTCCTCACGGGTTACGCCCCGTTCCATGCAGTCATCCTCCAAAATGACGTCGTAAATATTTTTATTTTCGCACGCCTTTTCAAGCGCCTCCAGAGATCTGATCGCCACGTTCCCATCCTCCTTTATCGTTCGCCGCCCACCGTAATCACGCGCTTGATGCCCTCAGCCTTGTTCAGGCTCTCCACAATCGCCTTCGAGGCCGGCTTATCCATCTCGATGATCATCACGGCGTTTCCGCCCGGATGGTCGCGATAGACGTGCAGCGTCGCAATATTGATTTTCCCCTTGGCAAGCAGGCTGGTCACGATGCCCACGCGCCCCGGCTGATCCGTGTTCTGCACAATCAGGGTCGGCAGATCGCAGGAGAACTTGGCCTGCAATCCGTTGAATTCCGTCACCATGATGCGCCCGCCGCCCAGCGAACAGGCCGTCATCGTCATCTGCTTACCGCTCTGACCCGTCATTTTGATCGTCGCCGTGTTCGGGTGCTCGGCAGCCCGTTTGGAAAACTCAAAGTGTACGTCCATGCCGTAGCCCTTTGCCCATGCGTAGCTGTCCGCGATGCGCTCGTCGTCCGGCTTATAGCCCAGCAAGCCGGCGATCAGCGCACGATCCGTGCCGTGTCCGCGTCCCGTCGCCGCAAATGAACCAAACAGCGTGATCTCCGCGCTCTTGGGCGTCCCCTCGCCCAAAAGGCGGCGTGCCGCCAACCCAATCCGAACGGCACCGGCGGTATGCGAGCTGCTCGGCCCGACCATAACCGGTCCCAAAATGTCAAACAGATTCATGCTTGTTCCCCTTTCTTCTGCTTCCTTCCGCACTTCAAAAATATCGCCGCCAAAACAAGGGCGAAAATGGCGTACACCGGCGAATACCTCATCGTATAATACACGTCCGTCTCCCCCGGCTTCGTCAGCGGAACAGGGTCAAACGGCAGGCCGTTTTCCTCCGCCAGACCGCGCACGTTGAGCAGGTGAACCACCGGGATATGCCGCGCCGCGTATTCAAAGGTCAGGCCTCTGTCCTCATTGGCAGGGATCGCCGGCGGATCGAGCACCAGCCCGTTCGGAAACGTCAGCGTGTACGGACTTGTGCCCATATTGGCGCTTGCGCCGCCCACGTTGACAAAGCAATCCACATCGTCGCCGTAGATCGCCAGCCGTCTCTGAATCGATGCCGGAATCGTCTCCTCGTCGATCATCATCAGCCCCGCTTCCCGCGCCAGCGCGAAAATCACCTCGCGTGAATTCGGGTAAATCAGGTTATACCCCTGATCGAAATCGCCGCCCGGCGAAACCGCCAGCATATCGTATTCAATCAGCCCCGCCTGTCTGGCGACGTCCAGAATCCGCACAATCGGCAGCGCCGTCCGCGTCGCGCCGTACATGGATGCGCCGTAGGACGCAATCACGCGGACATTCAATCCCATCTCGTTCGCCGCCGCAATCGAGGCAATGCCAAGTCCCGGAAACGAGCCGCTCATGCCAATGCAGACTGTGTCGCCCGATTGCAGCCCTGCCTCCTGATAGTATTTCACCAGCAGCGCGGCAAAATCGGGCTGCAAAGTCGTTCGTTTGGCCTCCAGCAGCCCCAGCGAGGTCGTCAGCTCCGTCCACTCCGGTCCAATCAGCCCCGTGTCGTTTAAGTCGTCCTTTTCAATCGGAATATCGTTTTGGCGCACATAATCATTGAGCGCCCGCTCCACCTCCGCCATCCGCTCGGCGGCATTGAGCTGTGTCTGCGCGTAAGGCAGCGCCGTCTTCTTCTGCGTCGCCAACGTCAGAAACACACCGCACAGCGCCGCCGTCAGCGCGAGCAGCAGGCAGAGCGTCGTGCGCCCTTCCCGCATGCGGTACGGCTGATATTTCAGCTTGCTCATAGCGCAACCACCACCATGACCAACAGCCGGACAATCGCCGCCGAGGTCAGAACGCCCAGCAGCGTTTTGAAAATGCCCTGCTTATACATGTCGTTGGCGATCAAGCCGGGCACAACATGGCCGATGATGCGGATATCCTGCGGAATAAGCGCCATGCGCAAGAGCGCCTGCTCGATGATCCAAGCAAAAATCAGGCTCAGCAGCATCGTCACCATGAAGCGCCGCCTGCTGTATAAAATGGTCGCCCGCGAAATCAGCAGCACCAGCCCATGGACGATGACGGCCAGCAGAAGCGTCGTCACGATTCGCAGCGGCTCCTCCAGAAACAGGCAGAGATAGCCCGCCGAGACCATGCCGCCGGTCAGCAGCCCAAAGCCTTCGTAAAGCCCAAAGCTCAGCACCACGCTGAGCGCAACGGCGATATCATACATTCTGCCGTGCCTCCTCGATCATTTCCTCCAGAAATTGACGGCCTTCTCCCTTGATATTGCCCGCACAAAGCACATGCCGGACGTTTTGCGCCTGAATCCATTCCTTTGGCCGTTCGACCGCCTGCGCCTGTATGCCCGTTGCACGCTGCATATACCGGGCGCACGCCTTTTTATGATCCCCGATCACGCCGATGCAAACCGGCTTGGCTGTGCTTTGGCGGATGGCGTTCGCGAAAGCCTCCATGCGGTAACCGCGGTCTTTTCGATGATTATATAAAAGCAGAAAGGGCTGCGTATATGCGTTGATAATCGAGCCGAAACTGACCGCATCGTTCGCCGCAAATGCGTTGCGAATGGAGCAATCGCCCGTTTCCACGCTCGTGTACATGCCGATATCCGGCGAGGTTTTCAAAATGCCCGCATAAGCGGTTTCTCTCCCGATGCCCAGCGCATCCGTCAGCGCCAGCACCAACTGAATGTTTTCTTCATAAATAGGGAACGGGCACGAAGCGAACCGTTCCAAATCAATCTCTTCTTTAGGCATGATCAGTTCGTGCGTATACGCACCAAAGCGCCCGTCGTGCGCAATCACGCAGCTCCCCTCGGGGATGGACTGCGCCAGCGTATGCACCGTCTCTTCTTCCGTCCGCCCAATTTCGTCCGCGTGATCGACATAGGCGTTGGTGATGACGACATACTGCGGCCGAATCAGCTTATCGGCCATCAAAAACTGGTTCTCGATTCTCTGCGCCATACATTCAACGACAATCGCCTGTGCTTTGCCTCTGACTGCCAGGCGAACAAACGGGAGCTGTTCCATGATGCTGACCGGGCGGTTTTTCTTGCGATATTCTGCCTCCGTGCCGTCCGGATCAATCCGACGTGCCTCGGAGCCTGTCGTTTTGGCGTAGGTGCGGATTCCGGCGGCGTTCAGCGCCGCGGCGATTGTTCGCGTCACCGTCGTTTTTCCTCTCGTCCCGTTGACGAGAATCCGAATCGGGATTTGCTCCAGCGCACGCCGATGCAGCAAATTTTCCGTAATGCCCAGCACAAGCAGCGCGGCAAGCACGGCGATCACAATCGTCATTTACAAAAGCCTCCCAAGCGAGAAAAGGAATATCCAAGCGCCCACTTGGGCGCTTGGATGAGACGAAAAGGGGGAATTATTACTTGGCGGATTCTTCAACCGGCATGCGCGGCGCGTTGTTGAGGATCTCACTCCACCAGTCGGGATAAGCGGCACGCTTCATATCCACACGGTTGAACATATACGTGCCATAGAGTTCGTCGCCGAGCTCCAGCCAGTAGTTATGCCAGTCAATCGCGTTGTTGTAGGCATAATCGGTCAGCAGCTTCACGGCTTCATCGCCCTTGCCCGCGTTGGAAAGCGCCGCGGCGGCTTCCTGCATGGCAATAACGGTTTCATACTGCTCGGCCATCTTCGGGTCACGAGCCGCGTAGATTTCTTCAATCGCGCTGTCGTAGTTCTGCGTCGCGGTCTGCTGCACGTAGGAAGAGACCCACCATGCGGAATCGCGGTCAAACTTGCCATAGCGGCTGCCGGTGCTCAGCTGCGGCGGCAGCTTGGTCATGGTCGCGAACAGCGGAATCATGTAGGAGGAATCCGGGGCGCCCCAGCCGATCCACATCAGCGGCTTGGCTTCCTTGGGCATGTCGGCCTTAATGTTGGCGATGAAGTGATAGGTCGCACGATACATGTTGATCGGGCGCTCCTTGTTGTACTCGTTCAGCGGGTTGCCATACGGGCCGGCTTCCGGAGACAGGGAAACGTCAAATTCAGTGCCCTGATAGTAATCGCTGTTCATCTTGCGAACGTCTTCCACGCTCAGCTTGTTCTCCGGCACGACGAACATCGGGTAAACCGCGTTCTGCGGATCGACGTGCGGGTCGAGGTTCAGGCTCGGCGCGACGAGGCTCAGCGCACGCCACTCGCGGCGGATGCAGCCCATGCTGTAATTCGGCGCGTAGATGTTGGCAGGCTGGAACGGAACGCCGCTGTCCTCGCTCCACAGACCGTTCTCAATCGCGAACGGCTTGAGGGTCTTGGACCAGATGTAGTTCTCGTTATCCTCAAAGTCCATTTCGTTGATGCGGCAGCGGTTCGCACAGACGAAGAACGCATCGTCCGGCACGCGCACGGCGCACCACAGGTCGCGGCCATAGAATTCCGCAATCCAGACTTCGTTGCCGTCGCAGATGTTGATGCACTCCGGCCAGGCGTTCCAGCCGTATTCATCAACCAGCGCACCCATGATTTCCACAGCCTCGCGGGCGGTGGTCGCATAGCGCAGCGCCACGTGCTGCGCCTGATAGCAGTCGATGATGCCGTTGTTGCCGTCGTTCATCAGAGCGTTCATCTTCTTGCCGTATTCCGTCGTGCTGTCAATACCGCAAGTCGATTCGCCCATCGCCACGCCGTTTTCGTTGATGATGGAGTAATTCGTGTGCAGATACTGGAAGGTATCCTTCGGCTGAGGCATTTCGCCCATGACCATGCCACTGCCGTAGTTCTTCGTGTTCGGGTAATCCGACCAGTCGCCCCACGTGTTGCCGTTCATTACGATGTCAGCGGTGATTCCCTCGCCGCCTTCCATCTCCGGGATGATCCACATGCGGAAATCATCGCTCGTCGAGTCGCAGGTGTGTGTCACCATCGTCGAACCGTCCGCCGTCGCGTCTTTGCCGATGCCATAAACCGTACATGCCATCGCGCTTGACGTCATCATAGCAGAGGCCAGCGTGAGCGCCAACGCGCCCAAGATTTTCTTGCTCATACGTTAGTCTCCTTTTTTCCTCTTCCTGTTTCTGAATAATTGAAAACGCATACGTCATACATGTAGAAAAGCCGCTTTGCAAATTGAAAACCGTATGGGTGGCTTTCTGCCCTCGCCGACACCGTGATCCTGCCGCCCTCCTCATCTAGGCCGCAAAGCTCCTTTTCTCATTCCGTTTCATGTTCACACCATTCTCGGATTGAAAATCGCAGTTCAAATCGAGAATAGCGCTTAGATTTCAAACACCAGCTTGGGATCCGCGGTCTCCGGGTTCTTGAGGAAGTAGCCGCACTTCTTGTCCATCAGGTCATCGAAGCCGGGCCAAGTGACCTGCACTTCCTTCTCCGGATCCATGAGCATCATGTTCGCCCAGTTGATGAGTTCCTTCGCGCCTTCGAGATGACGGCCGACGCGGTACTCGATCGGCGTGCCGAAATCGGCGTTGTAATCCACGTAGGTCAGACCCTTCTTGGATGCCACGTCGAGGAATTCATCCGAACCGATGGTTTGCAGCTCCTTGGTCATCGGACCGACGATCCAGTCCGTGAAGGTCTGCGGAGTTTCCATCAGCACGGCCAGCGTATCGCTGAAGTCGCCCCATTCACGATGGGACAGGCCGCGCAGGTTCTTCGGGGAGGCTTCACACTTCATGTAGAACTTCTCCGCCGACAGGCTCATGGAAGCCATCATCGCGATATCCAGCGCACGGTCATGCGCCACGTAGGTCTCAACGACCGGATACATGACGGCGGCTTCATGCGCGTCGATGGCGATGTCCACGCCCTCGTTGCGGATGATCTCCATGATCGCGTAGCAGACGCGCTCGATGAGCGAGCCGTCCGGGCGACCCGGATAGCAGCGGTTGACGTTGCGGATATCCTGATACGTCAGCGCCACGTTGGAGGGATAGTGGATGTAGGTGAACGGATCCGGCCAGGAATCCAGCGGGTTCGCCCAGCGGTCGCCGTTCTTGAACTTCACAGTGCCCCAGTCGGTATCCAGCTCGTAGTAGCTCGGGTAAGCGTTGCCGAGCATGCCGGTCGTGGTGCCGCTGCGGTTGGCCTGCGGGATGATAATCACGCGGCCCTTCTGCACGTGGATGTTCTCCAGCAGCGTGTAAGCGGAAAGGCTCGCCGCCGGCTCATACGGATGCGTACCGCCGACGTAAAGCACCGTGCCGCCCTCCACGCCGGAATCGAAGAAGAACACCGGCGTATCGCCGTAGGTGCCTTCCAGGTTGGGCAGCCACTCGCTGAGCATGTGGGTTTCCGTCAGCGCGTCGGAAGCGACGACGGTTTCCTTGGAATGTCTGTGGTCGTAAAAATCCATGCCAGCCAGCGCTGCAAACACCAAAGCTCCGGCAAGCGCGACGAGCTTTTTGAGGAGGCTTTTATCCATTTTCATTTCACTTCTCCCCTCACTTGATTTGCAGAACGCGCAGGAGGAACGGGATGAGACAATAGGCATACACGATGTCGTTGACCAATCCCTGATTCTTTTCGCGCTTAAACAGATGCTTCAGCAGAAACAGGAAGGTGATCGCCGCGAAGCCCACATAGATGCAATAAATGATATCCGAAATCAGAACCATGCCCATCCTCCTTTCTTACAGCAGGAACGTAAACGAGTTCGGCCAGATCAGCATCGCCAGCGAAATCAGACCGAGTACCAGGCACGGCACAAGCACCGTCAGCAGGAAGCTGGTGTACTTGCCTTCGTAACCCGTGGCCTCAATCGCCAGGCGACCCGTGATGCGGGACGGCGGCAGGCAGTCGCCGATCGGGAACATCAGGCTCAGCGCGATGGCAGCGATCTTGGGATCATAGCCCATCGAGTTGAACATGAAGATCAGCGGTGCGCCAAAGACGACGGCGCTGCCGTAGTTGAGTGCGCCCTGAAGAATCGGGGCAATGAACAGCACGGTCGCGTAAATCAGGTAAACCGGCATGGTGATAAACGTGATGCCGATCAGACCCTTTACGCCCGTCGCGGACATCGCGTTTTGCAGCATGCCGACGCTCAGCACGGTCGCAATCAGCGGGAAAATCTGCTCGAAGGTGTCGTTGATGATCTTCAGGTAATCCTTGAAGCCCATCTTCTTCGGGTTGCACAGCGCGGCCACAATCGCGCAGATGATGAACATCAGCGGCAGGCCGAGCACCGGCATGGAGTGCGCCAGATAGTTCGAGGCGAGGAACAGCGCGATGAGCACCACCAGCGGGGTCACAATGCGCCACGCGCTCATCTTCGGCGCTTCCGGAAGCTGCGCGAGGATTTCCTCCTTGGGCTTGGGTTTGCTGCCCCAGCCGAGGAAGATGATCGTAAACAGCGCGCAGACCGTCAGCGGCGCCAGCAGCGGCACGTCGAAACCGACATACGGAATATCGCAGCCGGAAGCGATCATCATCGCCCAGAGGTTGACGGGCGGCGCCGCCGCGCTCATAATGGCGAACATAAAGACGAACGCGGCCGTCTTTTTCTTGGAAAGACCCATGGCGCTGACCACGGTGGTCACCATCGAGCCGAGAACGAAAATGGAGATGCTGCCCGCGCCGGTCAGCGCGCCGGGGATGATCATCATCACGCCCATGATGGCCAGCAGAATCCACTTGTTGTTCACGCGGGAAACGATTTTCCGCGTCACAACGTCAATCGCGCCCGTCTTGGAATAGATATTCACGAAGATTGACGCGGCGATAAAGAGCAGTGCAATATCCAGGTTGACGAAAAGGCCCTCCACCAATACGCGCGGCAGTGAATCCGTCCATCCGAATCCACAACCGAAGCAAACCGCAACCGTCGCCGCAATCGCCAGCGAGATATCCGGCGACTTGAGCAGCAGGCTGCTGATGACAAAGGCGGCAACCATCGCAACAAGGACTATCGTTGTGCTAACGTAAGTCGACATGTGTTGTCGTCCTCCCCTACTTCCTTTTTTGTGCGGCTGTTATTCCTTCACAAACGCCTGCTGAACCAGAGAGATGAAATCCATCGAGGAATCCAGCACGGTCAGCGGGGTGCCGTTTTCGGCCTTGAACGCATCGTAGCGGCCGTCGGTGTTGACGTCGGCGGTGACGATCATCCAAGAGGCATGCGGGCAAACCGCGTCGATGCAGCGCTCGTTGGCGTTGGTCTTGACGTCCGAACGCTTATCTTTTTCGAGCATGACGGCGATCACCGGAACACCCTTCTCGTTCGCACGGGCGACAACCTCGTCCACGCGGGCGATTTCCTGATCGATGGTGATGCCGGTCGCGCCCAGACCCTTATCGGTCGAGCCGATGACGATGACGATCGCGCTGTAATCGCGGGCGTCCACGTCGGCGGCATAGGGCACGTCCACGTAGTAGAAATCTTCATCCTCCGTCAGCGTGCCGGCGCGGCTGACCAGCAGTCGGCCCATCTTGCCGCCCGGGCCCTGACCCGCGTTGGTAATCATAAACGGCGTGCCGATGGTCAGCGGCTCATCGCCGGAAACCGCGGCGAACGCAAACATCGGAATGGTCATCAGAACGCACATCATCAGAACAAAGCTCAGAATTTTTTTCATTTTTAGAATCCCCTTTCCACAATTTCGCACATCAGGCTGAATAAACGTCCAACGTTTGTGCAGCACATGATCCCTGCTCTTTCACCTCTCCTTTTCTGTTCCCTGCACATTGATGTTATTGTCATTCAGCACATCTTCTGGCCTTATTTTATTCCACATTTCGCCAAAAGTATAGATATCATCTTCTTTGACTGCTATAATAAAAATTTATACTGAGCGACCCCTTCCCACTGGAAAAACGCGATTCTTTTTGATATAATAGAC
>URJN01000062.1 GCA_900548125.1 uncultured Eubacteriales bacterium | reverse complement strand
CAGGATATTCACTCCGTGCAGACGCTGGTGAAGCAGATGCCGCGCCGCCTGCTTATCGACGATACGGATGAGGGCGAGGATTTGAGATGCAGAATCGATGATCTGATGCGGCTGATTACGGCATACCGCAAGGGCGTCATCAAAGAATCGCGCGGCTGACGCGCCGACGCATGCCGCGCATGTTCGTTCGGGCAAAGCGCGCATAGCGCATGCGTTGAGCGTGGAGAATCATTCTGTCCAGATTCTGGCTCATGGTGAGAAGTGACGAACTGTGAACGGTATCAAACAGATCCAGCTGTTGACGATAGAAAGAAATGCTGCTGAGCGAGTAAAGCATATCAAACTCCTTTCCTGATTGAAGGGTACATGTATGATAACAGATAGCGGGTTGTAAAACAACAGAAATGATTGTCGAAAGTCGTCGAACAGATGAAAAACATAGGATTACGATTGTTTTCGTCAAAAAGGTCAATAGAGAGAGGGTGTTCTCTGAATGGAATGCACGATAATGCGCAGCGGCGAATGCCCGCAGGTGATTGCGGGGCGTCAGCCGACGCTGATTGTCTTTGATCTGGATGGAACTATATCCGACAGCCTCGAGCTGGGGCGGGAAACCTATAAGCGTGTTTTTGAGCTGATGGGCTTCGGCAGGATATCCGATGAGCTGGCGGACAGCTTTAACGGGCCGGATGCAGACGAGGTCTGCCGCGTGATGGGCATTGGCGCAGATCGGCGCGCAGAGTATGACGAGCTGATTGAGCGGGTCGAGGGCGAATTGACGCATACGCTTGGGCGCATGTTTCCCGGCACGGAAGGCATGCTGGATGCACTCTGCCCGCATGCAACACTGGCGATTTTGACCAACGGAACGCAGAGCTACTGCGAAGCGTGCATGGATGCGTTTGGCATAGCATCCTGTATCGCGCTGCACAGCGGTTTTGTCAGCGGCGTGAGCAAGGCGCAGCGTATTTTGCAGTGGAAGAAGGAACTGGGAGCTGTGCGCGTTATCTGCGTCGGCGACCGCGGAACAGACATTCTGAATGCGAGAAAAGCGGACGCTTATGCCATCGGCGTGACCTACGGCATGGGCAGCCGAGAGGAATTGGAGGGGGCGGACGCCCTGTGCGACAGTCCGGCGCAGGTGGCGAAGGTCTGCCTGAAATGGATGGAATAAACATGCGCAGTTGCTTTTTTGTCCGCGCCGCGGTACAATAGAAGCTGTGTTCTGCCCCTTGCGGGCGAAACAAGGATGAACAGGAGGAACTCTCATGGATCAGACGAATAAGGCGGTCGTTACCGTCGTTGGAAATGATGCAATCGGCATTATTGCGCGGGTGAGCGCGGTGCTCGCACACCATGAAGCCAATATTCTGGATATCTCGCAGACGGTTCTTTCCGGCATGTTTAATATGATGATGATTGTGGACGTGTCTCTGAGCCGGTTTGACGCGCTTAATGGAGATTTGACGAAGCTCGGCGAGGAGTTGGGACTTCAGATTCGCATCCAGCGCAGTGAAATCTTCGACGCGATGCATCGCATCTGATGGAGGAAACGGCATGATGAACACGTCGGAAATTTTGCAGACAGTGCGCATGATTACCGAGGAAAAGCTCGATATCCGTACTATTACGATGGGCATTTCCCTATATTCCTGTGCGCATCCCGATAAAAAGCAGCTTTATCAGAACGTATATGACCGCATCACCACACAGGCAAAGGATTTGGTCAAAACCGGAGAAACACTGGAGCGCGAATTTGGTATTCCAATCGTCAACAAGCGCATCTCTGTGACGCCGGCAAGCCTGGTTGCCGCTGCATGCGGCGACCCGATTGTCGTGGCGCGCGCGATGGATGCCGCCGCGAAGGAAACGGGCGTCAACTACATCGGCGGCTACACGGCATTGGTGCAGAAGGGCATGACCGCGTCGGATCGGGCACTCATCGCGTCGCTTCCGGAAGCACTTTCCACGACGGAGCGCGTCTGCTCGTCGGTCAATGTGGCGTCTACGCGCGCGGGCATTGACATGGATGCCGTGCGCCTTTGCGGACAGGCTGTCAAGGATATCGCGGCGGCGACGGCGGACAGCGACGCTTCCGGCTGCATGAAGCTGGTTGTGTTCGCCAACGCGGTGGAGGATAACCCCTTCATGGCGGGCGCGTTCCATGGCCCCGGCGAGGGCGACTGCTGCATCAATGTCGGCATTTCCGGCCCGGGCGTCGTCAAGCGTGCGCTCGAAAAGGAAGCGAAGGGACAGCCGTTTGACGTTGTCGCCGAAACGATTAAGCGGACGGCGTTCAAGATTACGCGCGTCGGTCAGCTGATTGCCAAGGAAGCCTCCGCAAGGCTGAACGTGCCGTTCGGCATCGTGGATTTGTCTCTCGCGCCGACTCCGGCGATGGGCGATTCTGTTGCGCATATTCTGGAAGAAATGGGGCTTGAGGTCTGCGGATGCCACGGAACGACGGCGGCGTTGGCACTGCTCAACGACGCGGTGAAGAAGGGCGGCGTCATGGCGTCCAGCCATGTCGGCGGACTGTCCGGCGCGTTCATTCCGGTCAGCGAGGATATCGGCATGATCAACGCGGCGGCGCGCGGCGCACTGAGCCTTGAGAAGCTGGAAGCGATGACCTGTGTCTGCTCGGTGGGGCTGGATATGATTGCCGTGCCGGGGGATACGCCCGCTTCGACGATTGCCGCCATCATTGCGGATGAAGCGGCAATCGGCATGGTCAACAGCAAGACGACGGCTGTACGCATCATTCCCGCGCCGGGCAAAAAGGTCGGCGACGAGGTGGAATTCGGCGGCCTGTTCGGACGCGCGCCCATCATGCGTGTCAGCCCCTATTCGGCGGAAGAATTTATTGCCCGAGGCGGACGCATTCCCGCTCCGCTCCAGAGCTTGAAGAATTAAGATCATGAAAGATAAGGAAGGTGTTTGAATATGGAAAAGGAATTGACCCGTGAGACGGTTGACCCGCGTTATACTTGGGATTTGACCCGAATCTATCCGACGGATGAAGCGTGGGAAGAAGCGTTTAAAGAAATCAGCGAGGAAGCCAAGGCGTTTGCCAAGCGCGCCGGCACGCTTTCTCGGGGCAGGGAAGTTGTTCTGGATGCGCTCAAGACGCTGGCGCGTGTGGACGAGAAGCTCTCCGGTCTTTATGCCTACGCGATGATGCGCTCCAATGAGGACAGCGCGAACGCCAAGTATCAGGCGATGAACGACCGCGCCGGTACGCTGGCTGCCGAGGTCGGCGCGGCAAGCGCGTTCCTCGATCCGGAGCTGCTTACGCTCAAGGACGGCGAAATCGAAGCGATGATGGCGGATCCGGATTTTGCGGAGTTTGACCGCTATCTGGCGGGCGTCCTGCGCATGAAGGAGCATACCCTCAGCGCGGCGGAGGAAAAGCTGATGGCGATGGCCGCCGATGCCTGCGAATCCCCTGCGAACGCCTACCATATGCTTGCCTATGCCGATATGGATTTGGGCAAGACCCGCGGCGAAAACGGCGAAAAGGTTCAGCTGACCGATGCGCGTCTGCTGACCCTGCTTTCCAGCAAGGATCGCGCCGTGCGCAAGGCGGCTTATACCAACATCATGAACGGCTACAACAAGTACGGCAACACCATTGCCGCGACGTATGCCGGATGCGTGAAGGCGGATATCTTCAACAGCCGCGCGCATCACTTTGATTCCTGCCGTCAGGCGGCGATGTATCCCGATGAGATTGACGAGAGCGTATACGACAGCCTGATTGACGCGGTTCACGGCGGCATCGGCACGCTCAACGAGTATCTGTCCATCAAGAAGGAGCAGCTCGGTCTGCCTGTCCTGCATATGTATGACCTCTATGCGGATCAGGACAACGGATTTGACATCAGCCTCGACGTTGAGGAAGCGTTCAAGACGTTCCTGGAGGCGGTTGCGCCGCTGGGCGAGGATTATGTGGAAGCGGCGAGCCATGCGCTTCCCGATCGCTGGATTGATGTGTACGAAACGAAGAACAAGCGTTCCGGCGCGTATTGCTGCGGCAGCGCGTACTGGACGACGCCGTATGTCCTGCTGAACCACAAGAACACCTATGACGGACTGTCCACGCTCTGCCACGAGATGGGTCACGCGATGCACAGCTACTACTCCAACAAGACGCAGCCGTACATCAAATCGAATTACACCATCTTTGTTGCGGAAGTGGCTTCGACCTGCAACGAGATTCTGCTCGCCGAGCATCTGCGCAAAAAGTATGAGGGCAACCGCAGTGCGCAGATTGCGATTGTCGGCTCTCTGCTTCAGCATTTCCGCACGACCGTTTTCCGCCAGACGATGTTCGCCGAGTTTGAGCATAAGGCGCACCGCATGGCTGAGGAGGGCGAGAGCCTGACCCGCGACAACGTGAGCAAGATGTATTACGAACTGAATAAGCTGTATTACGGCGGCGCGTGCAAGGTGGACAAGGAAGTCGCTTACGAATGGATGCGCATTCCGCATTTCTACAATTCCTTCTATGTCTACAAGTATGCGACGAGCTTCTGCGCGGCGGTTGCGCTGGCGCGCGGTATTCTCGCGGGCGACAAGGAAAAACTCGCTGATTATCGCCGTTTCCTGACCCTTGGCGGAAGCATGGCGCCGATTGAGGAGCTGAAGGTCGCGGGTGTGGATATGTCTACGCCGCAGCCGGTCTGCGATGCGCTGGATTATTTTGCGGAGTTGGTCATGGAATACAAGACGCTGCTTGACAAAGAGGCGTAAGCATGGACAATATGATGCAGGGCTATGACGTGGATGCCGCCGTTATCCAAATCGGGAAGGCGGTCAGCCGTGCCGCGCATGTTTCTCCGCAGGAGGCGCAGGCATTTGTCCGTCGGGCAATCGAAGCGGATTTGCGCTATATGCACGAAACCGGCGTACTGGACGACGACGGGCTGATGGGCGAAGAAGAGTATGATGACGACGATGCGTTTGAAACCCTGTTTGCCCGGCTGACGGACGGCGTGGAGGATGATGCGGAAATCGGGCGCATCGCGCAGATGCTGGACAGCTATATGGAAGCCCAGCAGGATTTCATGGAAGAAGGCGGACTGCTGGGCGACTGACGCCGCATCGGAGGAAAAGACGATGGAAGAAATACGTTTTCAGCAAATCAATGCGCCGCGCCCGATGACGGGCAAGAGCTTTTTGCTCGGCGTTGCTGCGGTTCTGCTCAGATTGGCGATTGCGCAGATTCTCTGCAATCTGCTGATTACCGCGACGGGCGTCGGGCTGCTGAATATCGCGTTTTATCTGTATGCGGTTGTGACGCTGTTCCGCTTCATGCGCAAAACGGTCGCCGGAAGTGCCTATACGCTCAAGGAAAAGTCGCTGGTCTTGCAAAAACGTCTGGGCGACAGCACGACAAGCGTGATGGAGATACCGCTGGATGAGATTGTCAGCGTCCGTCCGATCTGTGCGGGAGAGCGGCTGAAGGTCTGCTATAAGCAGGTGACGGTCATGGACTCAAACGCTGCTGTTCCCATGCGCATCCGCTGGGGCTGGCGGGCGAGCCTGCTTTCAGCGCGCCTTGCGAGAAAGATTGCGGGGAATGGGGTGGATGCGCAGATTGGCTATGCCATCGTTTACAATGAAGAAGGTGACACATACCGCCGTGCCTGCGTCTTTTGTCCGAACGAACAGATGTGCGCCGCACTGGGGGATGTGCTGGGCGACCGCTTTGACGCGGATGACCGGCTGTCGCGTCCGAAGGTGACGACAATGTATGCGCAGGCGCTGCAAAGAGCGTTTCCGGAGCTTTATGCGCATGTAACGCCGCTGGTCAGCGAGGAGCAGGCGCAGCGGGCGGCGGAGGAAATCGCCCGTCAAAAGGAGAAGCGTCACGTCCGGCATGAGCAAAAAGAAGAAAAACCCCGCAAAAACGACGGCGTGAGCGAAAAACGCCGCCGCAACAGGAGTCAATCATGAAATATACAACAGTGCTTTTCGACTTGGACGGCACGCTGACCCGCTCTGAAGAGGGCATTACAAAAACGGCGATTTATGCGGCAGAGAAGATGGGCTTCACGGGCTATACGCCCGAGCAGTTCAAGGTATTTATCGGGCCGCCGCTGTTTGATTCGTTCCGTAAGGTCGTCGGCATGACGGATGAGCAGGCGATTCAGGCAATCGACTATTACCACGAACGCTTTGAGCGGCTCGGATGGGCGGAAAACGAGGTTTACGCCGGTATTCCGTCGCTTTTGCGCAGTCTGAAAAAGAACGGTGCACGCATTGCGATTGTGACCGCCAAACCGCAGATTTTTGCCGAACGCATTGCAAAGAAATTCGGCTTTGCGCCGTATTTGGAAACCATCATCGGACCGGGGCTGAACAACAAGGATTCCAGCAAGGCTGCGCTTGTCTGCCGGGGCATTGAAGCCCTTGGCGGCAACGTGGTCATGGTGGGCGACCGCTGCTTTGACATCGACGGTGGCAAAGCCAATGGTGTGGATACCGTCGGCGTCTGCTATGGCTACGGCAGCGAAACGGAATTGAAGGAAGCGGGCGCGACGCACATCGCGCACACGGTTGAAGAACTGTCGGATATTCTGCTGGGCGATAGGCCCCGCGCACGCGGCGTGTTCATCTCCATGGAGGGCGTGGATGGCTGCGGCAAGACGACGCAGAGAAGCGCACTGATTCAGCATCTGGAGAAACTCGGCTGGAACGTGACGATGACGCGCGAACCGGGCGGCGATGAGGTTGCGGAGAAAATTCGCACGCTCGTGCTGGATCCGGAGAACAAGACAATGTGCGATGAAGCGGAAGCCTATCTGTATGCCGCTTCCCGCGCGCAGAATGTCCGTGCGCTGATTCGTCCGGCGTTGAGCCGCGGTGAAGCAGTGGTCTGCGATCGATTTGTCGATTCGTCCATCGCCTATCAGGGCGGCGGACGCGAGCTGGGCACGGAAAAGGTGGCGGCACTTAACGCGATGGCGGTCGGCGATACGCTTCCGGATATTACGGTTTATCTGCGTATGCCTGCGGACAAGGCACTTTCAAGACGCTTGAGCGCGTCCAAGCCGGATAGACTGGAACGCGAAAAGACGGCGTTTTTCACCCGTACTTACGATGCGTATGAAAAACTGTTCGCCGGTGAAGCCGGAAAACGCACGGTCGTTGTCAATGCGGCGCAGAGCATTGAAGACGTTACGCGCGAAATGCTTGATGCGGTCGATGCGCGGCTTTTTGAGCTGGAAGTGTAAGGAAAAGAAAGGAAAACCATGGCAAAAATCGTGGTGGGCATGTCCGGAGGAGTCGATTCCTCCGTGGCGGCTCTGCTGCTCAAACGCGCCGGACATGAGGTCATCGGCGTATTCATGAAAAACTGGGACGAAAAGGACGAGAACGGCGTCTGCACCAGCGAAACGGACTGGACGGATGTCCGCGGCGTCTGCGAGAAGATTGATATTCCGTATTATTCCGTGAACTTTGTCAAGGAGTATTACGACCGCGTTTTCTCGTATTTCCTTGACGAATACAGGTGCGGTCGCACGCCGAATCCCGATGTGCTGTGCAACCGCGAAATCAAGTTCAAAGCGTTTCTCGATTTCGCCATGAAGCTCGGCGCGGATCGCTTGGCGACGGGGCATTTCTGTCAGCTGGGCGATGCGCCGGACGGCAAAAAGCAGCTTCTGCGCGGCGCGGATAGCAACAAGGATCAGAGCTATTTCCTCTATATGCTGGGGCAGAACGCGCTTGAAAAGGCGATGTTTCCGGTGGGACACCTGACCAAAGCACAGGTTCGCGAGATTGCCGCCGACGCGGGGCTTGCCAACTGCGCAAAGAAGGATTCCACGGGCGTCTGCTTTATCGGTGAGCGGCATTTTAAGCCGTTCTTGCAGCAGTTTTTGCCGGCACAGCCCGGCGATATGCGCACGCTGGAGGGGAAGGTCGTCGGCAGGCACGACGGTTTGATGTATTATACCCTCGGTCAGCGGCGCGGGTTGGGCATCGGCGGCGCGGGCAACGGCGAACGCTGGTTTGTCCTCGCTAAGGACATGGAGCATAACGAGCTGATTGTGACGCAGGGCGCGGATCATCCGCTTCTGTACAGCAAAAACGCGCTCGGCACGGATGCGACGTGGATCGCGGGCGAAGCACCTGCGGCGGAATTTGACTGCACATGCAAATACCGCTATCGTCAGCCGGATCAGACGGTGCATGTCAGCGCTCGCGAAAACGGGCAGGTATTGGTCACGGCGGAGGAACGCCAGCGCGCCGTAACGCCGGGGCAGAGCATGGTTTTCTATCACGGCGAAGTATGTCTGGGCGGCGCAATCTGCGATCAGGTGCTGGACGCAGGACAGGTGGGCTGAGATGAACGGATTTCAAAAATTCTGGGGACATTTAAGCACCATCACGCGCCATCGCCACAAGGTGATTGCGCACTGTGCCAAGGCGGGCATCCTCTGGCAGGGGCTTCGGCACGATCTTTCCAAGTATGGTCTGACGGAGTTTCGTCAGGGCGTCCGTTTCTTTGACGGAACGCATTCGCCGACGGAGGATGAGCGGAAAACATACGGCTATTCGCTCGCGTGGATGCACCATAAGGGGCATAATCGCCATCACTGGGAATATTGGACGGATTACAGCATCGAAAAGCAATGCTATGTAGCGATGCCGATGCCGCGCAGATTCCTTGCGGAGATGATTTGCGACCGCGTTGCCGCCAGCAAAATTTACAAGGGCGGCGAATATGCGGATGTCTGTCCGCTGGAGTATTTGCAGCACGGCAAAATGCACGACCATATGCATCCGGAAACTTATGCGCTGCTGCTGCGCTTTTTGACGCAGCTCAGGGACGAGGGCGAGGATGCGATGTTTGCATCTCTGCGTAAATGGGTTCGCGAAAAATGAACAAGACCTCTTTCTTCTTCATAAATTGAAGAGGAAGGAGGTCTTTTTATGCCTTCAAAACGGGAAGCAATGACAGCTCGCGCAATTTCGCTTGTGGGCTGTGGTTATATCTATGGCGCGACGGGATGGATTTGTACGCCGAGCCGACTGGCTCAGCAGGAAAAGCAATATCCGTCGTTTGCCAAACAGATGAAACGGTACGGCAAAAAGTGGATGGGTAAGCCGTGTTATGACTGTGCGCAGCTGACGCGAGCCGTGGCAAGACAGGCGGGCATATCGCTGCCCAGCGGCGCAACGAGCCAATGGCGTGCGGCGGGAATATGGAAAGAGAAGGATGTGATTGATACCCTGCCGGATGAAGCCGGAATCTTTCTGTTTACCATGCGCGGCGGACGGATGACACACACCGGCGTCAGCATCGGAAATGGGGAAGAAGTGGATGCACGCGGTCACGCATACGGTGTTGTCCGCAGAAAAATATCCGAGACATCCTACACGCATTGGGCGCGGCTGGCAATTGACTACAACGCGCCGATTGAAGCAGAGAATCCTGCACCCGAACCGACGAAGCCGATCCTTCGCAGAGGGCGCAGGGGGAAAGATGTCCGCATCCTGCAAGAGAATTTGCGTCAGCTCGGTTTTCTGAATGGTGCGGCAGACGGTATATTTGGCAGGAATACAAACGCAGCGGTCAGGAGCTTTCAAAAAGCACAGGGTCTGTCGGTAGATGGCATCGTTGGTGCGGGAACATGGGCGGCACTCGACGCGTCATGCCGCAGGCTGAGATTAGGAAGATGAGCGGAGCTAGATTGAACAGATATCGGCTCCGCGCTTCCCAGAGCATTTCAAAGATGATCAATCCCAGAAAGGCAATGATGGGGATTGCGAGATCAAACTGACGCTTTTCCACGTCCTTCAGGCAGACGAACGCAGACAGCAAGAGATGCGCGTACCACATTCCGCCGCATACACTCGTATATAAAGAATAATAGGGTCTGTCATACAAAACGAATTGGGACAGGATATTCTCTCGGATAGGCATGTCGTCCAGCATCTCCGTCATGCCAAATGTG
>URJN01000061.1 GCA_900548125.1 uncultured Eubacteriales bacterium | reverse complement strand
CCTCCGCATGGTCTAAGCCATACGGAGGATTAACTGTTTTACGGACACCCGTCTATATGCAGCGGCTCTGATTTTATGTAAAGCGAACCCACTCTCGAACATCGGATTAAAAAAGCGGGCTAAGCCCGCCCGCACATCCGCTAAAGCATGCAAAACGTTCATGTTCTGCTCACGCGGTCAATTTTCGTGCTATTCTTTGCGTCAAGAAATTGCCATTATGCTTAGATAATCACAGCAGCTTATCTCGAAATTGCAATTATTGCGCATTTGTCTTTTCAAGATAAAGTTCAAACGCATAATCTAGAATATGTCCTGCAACATCCGCTTTGCTCATCAGCGGCAGCGCTTGCTCCCCTTTTCGGGTAATCAGCGTCACGATATTCGTGTCCACATCAAAGCCTGCGCCCGGGCGCGTCACGTCATTAGCGACAATCATATCCAGATTCTTGCGCATCAGCTTGCCCTGTGCATGTTCAATAACGTCGTTCGTTTCTGCGGCAAAGCCGACAAAAACCTGACTTGCTTTTTTCTTTTGTCCAATCGTCGCGGCGACATCCGGATTTTCAACCAGCGTCAGCGTCATCGGCTCTCCGCTCTGCTTCTTAATCTTCTGCGGCGCAATTTCCTGCGCACGGTAATCCGCAGGTGCAGCTGCCTGAATGATGATATCCTGCTCATCCACCAGCTCAAGTGCATGGTCAAGCAGCTCCTGTGTCGTCAAAAACGGCACAATATCCACACCCTTCGGCACATCAAGCGAAACAGGTCCGCTGAGCAGCGTCACCTTTGCACCGCGCTTTGCGGCATTTTCCGCAATGGAATAGCCCATTTTACCGGAAGAACGATTGGAGATATATCGAACCGGATCCAGTGCTTCGCGGGATGGCCCCGCTGTCACCAGCACGCGCAGCCCTTCCAAATCCCGCTTGGCAGACAGAACCTCTTCCGCACGCCTTGCTATGACCTCAATATCCTCCAGCTTGCCCGCACCGCTGTCTCCGCATGCCAAATGTCCCGATACCGGCGTCACCACATGGACGCCGCGCATAATCAGCGTTTTGATATTCTGCTGAACCGCCGGATTCTCCCACATGCCCGTGTTCATCGCAGGCGCAATCATCACCGGCGCATGCGTCGCCATGACAGTCGTAGAAAGCATATCATCCGCAATGCCGCATGCCATTTTCCCGATAATGTTTGCCGTAGCCGGAACAATCAGAAACAAATCTGCACGCTTTGCCAACGCAATATGCTCGACCTCCCAAGTCTGAGGGCGGTCAAACGTATCGACTGCGACCGGATGCCCGGAAAGCGTTTCAAATGTCAGCGGCGCAACAAAACGGCATGCGTTCTGCGTCATGACCACAAAAACATCTATGCCCCGCTTTTGCAGCAGACGCAGCAGCTCACACGCCTTATATACAGCAATGCCCCCGGTCACACCGAGGACAACGCATGGTTTTTTGATATTACTCGACATCAATTTCCGGAGCGCGCTCATAGGTGATGAGTCCGCGATTTACTTCGTCGATTGCAACGGAGAGGGGCATATTCTCCTTGTCCTTAGCGTCGATGAGCGGCGGAACGCCGTCAATCAGCTGGCGCGCGCGTTTGCTGGTTTCGACGACAAGCGTATAACGGCAGTCAGCCTTCTCAAGAAGCTGCAAAATCGTAGGATCGGTCATGGACATATTGATATTTCCTCCTCTAAAATCATCGCCCGAGGGCAGGTATATAAGTGTTGACTTTACAAGCTCATTTTTCGTCTTCGCATCCTGTTTCCTTCAGGAAAACCGCACGAAGCTGCGCATAAGCAGCGTCGATATCGCCGCCGTTGACAATCTGATAATCATACTTAGGCGCATACGGGAGCTCACGCTTTGCGGTTTCAAGACGCTGGCAGATTTTTTCTTCCGTCTCTGTTCCGCGTCCGCGCAATCTGCGTTCCAGTTCCTCAAAGCTGGGCGGCAGAATAAAGATGCTGACGCACTCAGGCATGCTCTGCATCACCTGAAGCGCACCCTGCACGTCGATTTCCAGAACGACGTTCATTCCGCTGTTCAGCAGCTTTTCAACGTATGCGCGCGGCGTTCCGTAACAGTTGCCTGCAAAAACCGCATGCTCCAGAAATTCATTATTCTGCACACGGCTTTCAAACTCCTGCCTGGTAATAAAAAAGTAGTCTTTCCCATCCACTTCGCCTTCACGCGGTCCGCGCGTGGTTGCTGAAACGGAATAAGCAATCTTTCCAGCGAATTCCTCAAACAGCTTGGCTTTAAGCGTACCCTTTCCTACTCCGGACGGACCGGAAAAGACAAACAGAACGCCTTTCTTCTGCATTATGGTTCTTCCTCCTCAATGATGGTGGTATTATCCTTGATATCAAAGCGGTGCGCGATGGTTTCAGGCTGCACGGCAGACAAAATAACGTGATCGCTGTCTGAAATGATGACCGCGCGCGTCCGTCTTCCATAGGTCGCGTCAATCAAACGCCGCTCCTCCCGCGCTTCCTGAATGATGCGCTTGACCGGTGCAGATTCCGGACCGATAATCGCGATGATGCGGCTCGATGAAATAAAATTGCCGTAGCCGACGTTAATGAGCTTAATCTCCACGGGTACCTCCGGTCTGTCACTCGATATTCTGCACCTGCTCGCGCAGCTTTTCGATTTCTCCCTTTGCTTCAACGACGCACTGCGCAATCTGCGCGTCCGATGCCTTTGAACCGATGGTATTAAACTCTCGGTTCAACTCCTGAACAAGAAAATCCAGTTTTCTTCCCACAGGATTCTCCATCTCAGTCGCCGCACGCAGCTGCGCAATATGACTTGTCAGCCGAACCAGTTCTTCATCAATAGCGGCTCGGTCGGCGAAAATCGCAACCTCGGTCATAAACCGTGCTTCATCGACATCTCCGCTCAACAGCGCAGACAGCCTTTGGCTCAGTTTTTCCCTGTATTCCTCAATCACATGCGGCGCACGTTCTTCGATTTGACCGCGCAGAAGCTCGATTGTGCCGAGCTTACCCAGCATATCGTGTTTCAGGCTCTCGCCTTCGCGCATCCGCATCGCTGTCAGCTCATCGAGTGCTATATTCAGCGCACGAACAAACAGCTCACGAACCGTATTCTGATCCTCGCTGCATTCTTCTACAGTCAGTACATCAGGCAGCCGCGTATATTCTTCAATCGGAAGCTCACCGGAAAGGTTCAGCGCATTGCCCAACTCCTTCACCGCTCTCTGATAAGCGCACGCAAGCTGCGTATCCACGCGAACCTGCCGCGCATCGGCGCGATGATTCACATAATTGACGAACACATCAACATGCCCGCGGGCAAGCCGAGCAGCCACGCCGCTGCGAACCGCATCATCCAGAAAAGCGATGGGTCTTGCCAATCTGAATGAAACATCCAGAAAGCGATGATTCACGCTCTTGACCTCGACGGTCATCTCTCTGCCGTCTTCGCATATCAAGCCGCGCCCGTAACCGGTCATACTCTGCATGGGCGTTCACTCCTTTTCCTCACGCAGATTTGTTCTAGATTATACCACAGAGCCGTATAAAAGGAAACTGTCTACTTCAACAGAATTTTACATTGTACATACGCGCTTTTGGGTTTCGCGGCTTATTTTGCCGTTAATCAGGCTTCTTCAGGACAAGTTCCGTCCGTAATCCACTTGAGGAACTGTTCCTCGCTGATAATCTTAACGCCCAGCTCGCGCGCCTTATCCAGCTTACTTCCCGCGCTCTCTCCCGCCAGAACAACGCTCGTCTTCTTGGATACGCTTCCGGTTGCTTTGCCGCCGTTCTTGCGAATCAGCTCCTGCGCCTGTGCACGGGCAAGGGTCGGCAGTGTTCCCGTTAAAACAAACGTCAGCCCGCTGAACAGCGTTCCCGCGTCCTCCTGTGCATGCATCTGCGGATGAATACCCGCATCGAGCAGGCGATTGACAAACGCACGATTCTGTTCGTCGGCAAAGAACTCCGTAATCGAAGCAGCGACAATCTCGCCGACATCCTCGATATCAACAAGCTCCTGCGTCTGCGCGTTCATCAGTGCTTCCAGCGTACCAAAGTGCGCCATCAGGTCATATGCGGTCTTTTTACCGATATTGGGAATACCGATTGCAAACAGGAAGGCATCCAGCTCGCAGTTTTTGCTCTTTTCCAGCTCGGCAAACAGTTTGTCCGCCTTCTTTTCGCCAAAGCCCTTGAGCGCAACCAGCTTTTCTCGATCAAGGCTGTACAAATCTGCCGCTGACCGCACGCCCAGCTCGTCATAGAAAAGACCTGCCGTGCGCGTGCTGAATGTTTCAATATCCATGCCCTGCCGCGATGCAAAATGCGCCATTCTCGCAATCGCCTGCGGACGACACCCTGCACGGTTCAGGCAGAATATGTGTGCGCCAATCTGTGTCAGCGGTCCGCCGCATGCCGGACAGACTGTCGGCTGCTGAATATCCGTTTCCGGTGCCTCGCCTTCGCCATCCCAAACGACGCCCATGATTTCCGGAATGACATCGTTGGAACGCCGCACCCATACCTCGCTGCCGATTCGAACACGCTTGCGGCAGATATCGCCATAGTTATTAAGCGTCGCCCGCTTGACCGTTACACCGCAGATATCTACCGGCGACAGATGCGCCAGCGGCGTGAGCTTACCCGTTCGTCCAAGTTCCCATGTAACCTTGAGCAGCTTCGTCACGGTTTCCTGCGCCGGAAATTTGAAAGCAATCGACCAGCGCGGGAATTTATCCGTCGTGCCAAGCACCTCGCGTGTACGCATATCCGTGATTTTGATGGTTGCGCCGTCGATGAGGTAATCCAGCGTTTCTCGGCGCGCTTCCACATCGTGAACCGCTTCCAATGCTTCTTCGATTGTTTCCGCAGGATGCACATATGGGCTGACATTCAAGCCGTTTTCCCTGAGAAAATCCAGCATGTCATACTGCGTTTCAAAGCTCTTTCCTTCGATATAACCGACCTGATAAAAAAACGCATCGAGGTGGCGGCTCGCGGTAACCTGCGGATCCAGATTGCGCAGAGCACCTGCCGCGGCATTTCGCGCATTCTTCAACGGTTCTGCTGCCGTTTCATTGTATTTTTTCAGCTGTGAAAGGCGCATGATGCCCTCGCCCTGAACCTCCATGCGTCCCTGAAACGGAATGGTCAGCGGTATGGTGCGAATGGTCATCGCCTGCGGAAGAATCGCTTCGCCCACTTCGCCATTGCCGCGCGTCGCCGCCTGAACCAGCTTGCCGCCCTCATATGTCAGATTGACCGTCAATCCATCGAGCTTATATTCCACGCAATAGGTGTTTTTCGGCAATCCGCCGGCTTCGTCGGTTTGCTTTCTGCATCGCTGCGCCCACGCAAGGATTTCCTCTTCACTCTGCGCTTTGTCCATGCTCCACAGTCTGGCAATATGGCGATGCTGCTCAAAGCCTTCCATGACCGTACCGCCCACGCGCCGCGTAGGCGAGTCTTCCAAACGGACGCCCGTTCTTTCTTCCAATGCACGCAGCTCCGCGTACATCGCATCCCATTCGTCATCGGAAATATCGGATTCATTCTGATCGTAGTATCTGCGCGACGCCTCATTCAGCTTGTCAATGAGTCTGCGCATACGCTGCTTATCGTCCATCTCCGTCATTCCTCCAGCCTGATAATCGGCGCAATCGCCAGTGCCAGTTCCTTAATTCCCACGCGGACATCATCAAAGCGAATCATGATACGCGCATCCGATCCGCTTCCGCTTACGCGAATGACCGCGCCTCGTCCGAATTTTTTGTGCATGACATGGTCGCCCGGCGCATAAATCGACGGTTTTTCGATTTCATGCGCCTGTGAAACAACCACATTCTGCCGCGGCTGTGTCTGTCCCATGCCCTGCTGAACGCCCTGCACCGTCACGCCGCCAACCGTCGCACTCTTTGCGCTCCAGCTCGAAAAGCTCTGTGCCTGACCGGACGGCTTGGATGTATTGAAGCTCGTCTTTGGCTTCCATGCGGACGTATAGGCAGACGAATCCGCCTGCTGTCCTCCGAAGCCACTGCTCTTGCTCCATGCAGGCTGACGCCAGCCGCCGCTCTGCCATGCGCCGCCCGAACGCTTTGCACCGCCGCTCATTCCGCCGGACGCCGATACATCCTCAATCAGGCGTGCAGGAATATCATCAATAAAACGCGAGCGGTCGTTAAACTGAATCTGATTGTAGAGCATGCGCCTTGACGCATGGGACATAAACAGCCGCTCTCTTGCCCGCGTGATGCCGACATAGCAAAGCCTGCGTTCCTCCTCCATGCGAGATTCGTCATCGCGGCTCCTTGCCGACGGGAAGAGGTTTTCTTCCATGCCCACCATGAAGACATTCGGGAATTCCAGACCCTTGGCGCTGTGCAGGGTCATCATCGTAACCGCGCCGCCGTCCTCGCCCAGTTCATCCAAATCAGAAACCAGCGATACGTTTTCAAGATATTCCGTCAGCGTCGGGTTATCGGCTTTCTCTTCAAACTCCTTGACCGCACCAACAAATTCACGGATATTCTCCACGCGGGAACGCGCTTCGTCGCTGTCTTCCTTTGTATATTGGCTCTCAAGCCCTACCGTGTCGATGACATACTGAACTAAATCCGTCAGCTTCATGGTTTCAGCCATCATCGTCAGATTCATCATCAGCTCGCTGAATTTCTCCACGTTCTTGCGGGCGCGGGAACTGATGCTCTCCGGCATATCCATGCACGCTGTCAGCAGCGGCATTTCCTCTTGTGCGGCGTGCTTCGCCAGCTCCGCAACCGTCGCATCGCCAATCGCACGCTTAGGCACGTTGATGATGCGCCGTACGGAAATATCGTCTGCCGGATTGATCATCACGCGCAGATACGCCAGAATATCCTTGACTTCCTTACGGTCATAGAACTTGAGTCCGCCGTACATCCGATAGCGAATGCCCGCCTGCACAAACGATTCTTCGATGACACGGGACTGCGCATTCGTTCTGTAAAGAACGGCAAACCGGCTTGCGTCCTCGCCCTGCGCCATCAGCTCCCGAATCTGCTGGCAAACCCATGCCGCTTCCTCCCGCTCATCGCCTGCACGATACAAGCAGATGCGCTCACCCGGACCCTGCTGTGTCCAAAGCGCTTTATCCTTTCGGTTTGCGTTAAGCGCAATCACCTGATTGGCGGCATCCAGAATATTCGCGGTCGAACGGTAATTCTGTTCCAGCTTGATGACCTTCGCATCCGGAAAATCCTTTTCAAAATCGAGGATATTGCGGATATCCGCGCCGCGCCAGCCATAGATGGACTGATCGTCATCGCCGACCACGCAAAGGTTGCGGCTCTGCGCTGCCAGCAGCCGGACAAGCATATACTGCGCGTAGTTCGTATCCTGATATTCGTCTACATGAATATAGCGCAGCTTGCGCTGATACGCCTCCAGAACCGGCGGATGCTGGGCAAACAGCTCAAGCGTTTTGACAATCAGGTCATCAAAATCCAGTGAATTGGAGCTTTTCAGCTTTTCTTCATAGGCATTATATACGTCATAGACCATCTGACTGCGATAGTCGCGTTCGCTCTGCGCAAACCAATCCTGCGGACCGAGCAATTTGTTCTTTGCATCGGATATCTTGCTCTTGATTTCGCGCGGCGGCAGAAATTTATCGTCGATATTGAGCCGCTTCAGAATTTCCTTGAGCGCACTCATCTGATCATCGTCATCATAGATGGTAAACGAACGCGTATACCCCAGCTTTTCAATATCGCGGCGCAGAATTTTTGCGCATCCGGAGTGGAACGTCGAGACCCATACCTCTGCCGCGCCGTCGCCAGCCAGTTTTTCGATTCTCTCGCGCATCTCCTTTGCCGCTTTGTTGGTAAAGGTAATCGCCATAATCGACCACGGCGGAACGCCATGCTCAAGCAAGTTTGCGACGCGGTACGTCAGCGCGCGCGTTTTACCGGATCCTGCGCCGGCAAGCACTAAAAGCGGCCCCTCAAGCGTTTCCGCCGCGAGCCGCTGCTCTTTGTTCAAATCATTCAGATTCATCGGTGTCCCTCACTCGCGTCATTACCGAATTTCGCCTTGCTCAAAATAGACTGGTATCCGCCCGCACCATAAGTCAGGCTGCGATTAACGCGGCTGATGGTCGCCGTGCTTGCGCCGGTGCGCTCAGCAATTTCCTGATAAGTAACCTTTTTCTGCAAAAGGCGCGCAACAGCCAGACGCTGGGCGACCGCCTGAAGCTCATGAATGGTAAAAATATCCTCAAAAAAACGATAGGCTTCTTCCTCGCTTTCCAAAGCGAGCATTGCCTTCGCCAAATCGGCAACCTGTTCGTTAATCATACTATCCTGCATCGCGCTTTCCTCCAACATAAGTATGACAGTGCTATTCGGTTTATTATAACACAGAACGCGCACAAAAAAAAGCGGCGAAACCAGCTTTCACCGCTTTTCTTCTTTATTTCGCTAAAGCGCGCTTACTGCGGCTGTACCATCTCGGCATGGAAAACATGCGCCGCTTGCGGCTGCGCCATGTCCATGCCATGCGCGCCGTCAATCAGCTCCAGATGTCCGACGGAAACCTCATACGCCGTCTTTTCCACGACCGTTCCATCCTGCATCTGCTTCTGATATGCACGAGATTGAAGCCTTCCGGTCAGAGCAATCTTGTCGCCGACATTCAGCTTCGCCGCAAAGCGTGCGCTCCTGCCCCATGTGATGCACGGAATATAGTCGCTCTTTCCGTAAGCGCGGTTAACTGCCAGCATCATGTCGGCAATCTCTCTTCCAAACGGCGTCGTGCGATACGCCGGAGCCTTGCACAGCGTTCCGGTCAGCTGAATCTGATTTGGGTTTTCGCGCTCATCTGGCTCAACGATTCTCTGAGCAAACGCCGTAATCAGCAGACGACCCGCACCCTCAATAATCTTGTTATAGGAACGAACCTGACCGTCGATGGAGAGCGTATCCCCATCGGCAAGCATCGCGCCATCCAGCAGCCGCTCGGAAAGCGTGACCGGCAGCAGATCCTGTGCGCCGGAAAGCCGAGGCACGCCCAACGTCAGATAGTAAAACTTTTCGCCGAACGCTTCATGCCCTACGACCGGAGTACCCACGACCTTACCGCTCAAATGCAGTGTGTTAATGACGTTTTCCATTGTACGTCCTCCTTATTCATCAATCTCATATTCTTACTTCTTTCATTGTGCAGGCGTCGGCGATGCGGCGGCCTGCGGAGCCGATGTTGCCAGATGCTGTGTTCCCGCATGATCAATCCATGTATCGCCCTTCAGCAGCAATTCGGAAATCGGAATCACCTTGTAGCCCTGCTGCTTATAGTATTCAAGCACACGGGGCAGAGCTTGCAGGATATATTTGGAATCATTATGGAAAAGCACAATATCTCCCGGATGAACCGACTTGGTGCATCGCCTGACGATATCATCCGCACCAAGGTTTTTCCAGTCAATCGAATCGACGTTCCATTGGATGCACTCATATCCTTCTTCGCGGCTGACCCTCACGACGTCATTGTTGTATTCACCGTAAGGCGGTCTGAACAGCGTCGTCGGTTTTCCCGTGATGGACTCGACTAAGTCGCTGCAACGCCGCAGTTCCTCGCGAATCTGTGAAGCGGATAACTGCGACATATGCGGATGGGTCGCGGAGTGATTGCCCACTTCATGCCCCCGTGCGACCAGCTCCGCAACCAGCTCCGGATATTTTTCCACCCAGAAGCCCACCAGGAAAAAATTGGTCTTGATATCATACTCATCCAGTATATCCAGAATTCCTTCCGTATTTGCGCTTCCCCATGCAGCATCAAAGCTGATAGCAAGCACTTTATCCTGTGTATCGACGTTATACACCGGCAGCTCGCGCGTCGTCACCGCCGCCATGATCGTGGGCGCCTCAGTCAGGGTTGTATAAGCCGCCGTAACGACCAGCAGCCCTAAAACCATCGCCCAGCATTTCATGGGAAGCGAACCGAAGCGCACTTTGTTCATCCGCATCGCCTCCACTTTCG
>URJN01000060.1 GCA_900548125.1 uncultured Eubacteriales bacterium | reverse complement strand
GCAGGGTGCTTTTTTATGTGTATGAAATAGCATAAAAAAGCTCGTGTGTGTCAGGTTTCAGCGTTTTATATGCTTCGGTGGAAGAAAGAGCAAAACGCTAAAATTAAAAAATGATATTCTATATGTTTTTTGTTAAAATTCTTGCAGCCGGTCTTTGACTGTGATACAATAGCCGTAACATCTTGGGGAAATGCAGGAGCAAGAATAACTCTGCATCACATGAAGGAGGAAAACCATGAATAAGACTACGAAAAAGGTGCTGAGCCTGGCGCTGTGCCTGTGCATGCCGCTGTTCGCATCCTCGGCTCTGGCTGAATATGCCGATGGCAGCTACACCGGTGTCGGCGCGGGCATGGGCGGCGACGTCAACGTAAGCGTGACCGTGGAAGGCGGCAAGATCGTTTCCGTTGAGGTTGGCGAGCACAACGAAACGCCCGGCATCAGCGATCCCGCGATCGAGCAGATCCCGGCTGCCATCGTTGAGGCACAGAGCGCGGACGTCGAAGCGGTTTCCGGCGCAACCGTCACCAGCAACGCGATCAAGGAAGCCGTAAAGGCTGCCCTGTCCGGCGAGCAGGCGGAAGAGGAAGGCGTTGTTATTCCGTTTGAGCAGCCCGATGTCATCGTCATCGGCGCAGGCATGGCGGGTCTTTCTTCCGCTGTCCGCGCCAGCCAGCTCGGCGCCAATGTGTTGGTTTTTGAGCAGATGCCGCGCATCGGCGGTTCTGCGGCGGTTGCCGGCGGCTCGATCGTCGGTGCTGAAACCATCATCGAAAAAGAAGCGGGCATCGAAGACAGCATCGACCTGCTCTATGCTGATTTCGGTCGTCTCGGCGGCGAAGGCAACTACAATCCGGAAGTCGCCCGCAAGTTTGCGGAGCGTGCCGGCACGGCAGTTGACTGGCTGGATACCTTTGTCGGCGTGAACTTCGGCGATCGTAAGCCGACCTATGGCAGCTACGAGCCGCTGAATGTCAACCGTGTTCACTTCGCGGCTCCGGAAGACGGCGATGTTTCCAAGTCCACCGGTCGCGGCGGTTCCGGCTTCATCTCCGCGCTGAAGGCGAAGCTGGATGAGTACATCGCTGCCGGCAATGCCTGCCTGCTGCTCGAAAGCCCGGTCACCGATATCGTCATCGAAGACGGCACGATCACGGGTGTCGTTGCTCAGATCAACGGCGTTGAAACGACCATCAAGGCGCCTTCCACCATCATCGCGACCGGCGGTTACGGTCATAACGAGGCGTGGCTGAAGGAATACAACTTCACCAACGTTGCGACCTCCACGCCTGCCAGCGCGACCGGTTCCGGTTACGACTTCGCCCGCAAAGCGGGTGCTGCGTTCAGCGGCATGGATTTCTGCACGGCATACGGCGGAGCCATCCCGGCGACGGGCTTCACCAAGAGCCTGGCGGCAAACCTGTACACCAACCCCGGCCCGATCTGGGTGGGTCTGAACGGCGAGCGCTTCACGGATGAAACGAATGCGGATTCCAAGGTTCGCTCTGACGCGTGGACGAATGCCGAGGAAAACAAGGTCTTCGTCGTCTTCACGGACAGCGCCATCAATCCGGAAATGCCGATCATCACCGGCGCTGCGGATCCTGCCGCGAAGTTTGCCGAGCTGGTTGAAGAGGGCAAGTATGTGTTCAAGGCGGATACGGTTGCTGAGCTGGCGGAAAAGGCTGGCATCAATGCCGATGCGCTGGTGAAGACCGTGGAAACCTACAACGCGGACTGCAAGGCTGGCAAGGATAGCCAGTTTGGCCGCGAAAAGAACCTGAACGCGATGGAAGAAGGCCCGTATTACGCGATCATGACGATCCCGTACGTTCTGATCACGTCCGGCGGCCCGCGCATCAATGCTGACGCGCAGATGCTGACCGAGGATGGCACGGTCATTCCGGGCGCATATCTCGCCGGTGAAATCGTTGGCATGGGCAATGTCTGCGGTCATACCACGATCGGTGGTATCGGACATGGCAACTGCGCAACGTGGGGCATGATTGCTGCTGAAAATGCAGTTGCCAACGCCGGAAAGTAAGCGAACGGCAACCCTGATTCCTTAAACTCACACAATTCCCTATGATGTGAAAAACAAACGAAGCCCGCGCTCGCATCCGTTTCGGTCTGAAATGACCGGAGGGATGAAAGCGCGGGCTTTATTTGATGCAGGAACGGCGAAATTGCGCCTCGAACATGATCCGGGAAATTCACGCCCGTCCGCTCTGCGGCGGCTGGGGTGAAGCCGGATTAGAAAGAGAGGGATACAGACGGGCTTTAACGCATCTCAACGGTTGTGATACCCGCAAACGGTTTTCCGCCTTCACAGCGTCCGCCGAGGATAAAGAGATAACGCCCCGGCGAGGCGAGGGGGGAAGCCAGCTTCCGGGCGTCAAATTCAGCGGTATAGACGCCGTTGCCGCAATCCGTCAGCGCATCCGGCAAGAGCGGCGCGAAGGAGAGCTTGACGTTCGTATGCGCGACGCCGAACGCCATCGCGTTGGGAATCAGCGTGCGGTCGGTGTGCAGCGTCAAACGGACGCGCTCATGCTCTGCGGGATGCAGCGCAAGCGTCGGAAGCGGATCAATCTGCACGGTATCAAAAGCGGCGCAGGCGAAGTCCTCAAGCGTGCGCAGAGCGGAAAGAAGGACTTCGTCATCGGTTTCCGTTGACAGCGCGCGGGCGGCGGCTTCATCGCCGTCTTGCAGATGCCGCGCGAGCTTGGCAATCAGATGCTCGTCGGCGTCAAGCTGCTGGTTGAGCATGCGGACGAGCAGAGCGCGCAAATCGTCTGCGACGGAGGAGTAGAGCATGTCCGCGGTGCATTCGATGCCGCGCAGACGCCACCACGGCGTATCTGCAAAGCAGCTTGAGCCGGGGACAGAGCGAAGGTGATTTACCATGGAACTTGGCGCGTCTGCCATCGGCGAGAGGGATTCCGGCAGACCGAGGAGCGGATGCAGCGGAATATACGGCAGCTGGCACGGACGACCGAACGCGCTGAACACGGTGGTCAGACGCGGATCATCGCGCAGGATGAACAGGTCGCTTTCCAGCGTTGTGCCTGTGCAGATATAGCGGATGGAGGAAGCGTCGTGCGGAGAAAGACCAGGTCCGAAATGCGCACAGCAGTCGTGCGTTCCCTCGTAATGGCTGGAGAGGATGTCTGCCATCCGCATGGCGGACATCGGCTTTTCTGCCTTGACACAGAAGGGCATGCCCTCCTTTTCGACGCTCCACGGGCGATTCAGCGCGATGCGCAGTCCGTTTTTCTGGCGCATGACGTTGCGCGGTCCGAAGTATTCCTCCGGAAGCTGATAAGCGGCGGCAAAGTCGAAATCAGAAAAATCGCCATGGCGTGCCGGTGTATACCAGCCCTGAGCGATGGCATAGGAAACGAGATCCGCGGGATAGAACATTTCCGGACAGTCATGGAGGCTGTGCAGGTTGTAATGGTTGGGCATGATGGCAAGCGCGTCATCCGGAACACGGGCACCCATATAGTGCCGCCCGCGGACGAGCTGGAACATGAAGGCTTCGTCCTTGTCGGCGATGGTATAGGCACGGCCGGACGGCGCATAGCCCCATTCGTCGATGAGTTCCATCAGAATCCGTGCGCCTTCGCGGGCAGAGCCGGCGCGTTCGGCAAGCGCACGGCGCAGGTTATAGCCGATGCCGCCGTCTTTGACGCAGTCGGCGTTTTCCATGCTTTCGCGGGATGTTCCCATGCTGTTGGACACGATGACCACGCCGCACTCGTTGACAAAGCCGTCTGCGGTGGTCAGCCCGCAGGTATCCTTGCGGTATTCCGTCCAGTAATAGCCGAGCGTATGGGAAACCTGCGGAATTTCGGCGCAGCCTTCCTCGGCGGGCATGACGCTGCCTGCCGCCCAATCCTGCGCGGGAACCCAGCCGTGGCGAACGACGACATAGCCGCCGTCGTCTTCATTATGACCGACAAGCACGCGCCCTGTTGCGCTGGCTTTTTTGCCGGCGATAAGCGTCATGCAGTTCATTTTATCCCTATCAAGCATGCAATTGCCTCCTCAAATCGTAAAGGGGTCGGGGCAAAGCTCCGATCATTCTCCCTTATACTATCATCGCAAAAGCAAGGTGTCAACGATTGTGTTCTTGCTTTTTGATGTCTGAAATGTTAGAATCTAATCAGCAAAACGGATAAACAGACTTAAAGGAGATTCTATATAGATGGCAACGCTTTGGCATTCCCGCGCACAGCAGCTTCTTGCGCTGCGCGAACGGGCGGAAATGGGCGGCGGCGCAAGGCGTATGGAGAAGCAGAAGGCGGCGGGCAAGCTCAGCGCGAGGGAGCGGCTGGAGCTGCTGTTTGACGCAGGGACGTTCGTTGAGGTCGGCGAGCTGGTTGAAGCCAGAATCAATGATTTCGGCATGGACGCTCGGCGCGTGCCGGGCGACGGCGTCGTAACCGGATTCGGCAAAATCGGCGGCATGACAGCCTGCGCGTCGTCCGAGGATTTTACCGTCATCGGCGGCACGCTGGGCGAGTATCATTCCAAAAAAATCTGTCATATCATGGACATGGCGATTCAGATGAAGTGTCCGTTCATCGTCATCAACGACAGCGGCGGCGCGCGCATTGAGGAAGGTGTGGCGTCGCTGAGCGGATATGCCGATATTTTCCGGCGGCATACCCAGGCATCCGGATTGATTCCGCAGATTGCGGTGATTGTAGGGCCTTGTGCGGGCGGCGCGTGCTATGCGCCTGCGCTGTGCGATTTCATCTTCATGGTTCGCGGCATCGGCAAGATGTTCATCACCGGACCGAAGGTCGTCAAATCGGTAATCGGAGAGGAAAGCACGCCGGAGGAGTTGGGCGGCGCGGACGTTCATGCCGTAAAGAGCGGCGTCACGCATTTTACGTTCGACGACGAACGCGCGTGCTTCGAGCGTGTGCGCGAGCTGCTTTCCTACCTGCCGCAGAACAGCTTTGAAGAGCCGCCTGCCGCGCTCCCGCGTGTGGTGGACAGGTCGGCGGAGATTGAGTCTATCGTGCCGGACAACCTGCGTCGGGCATACGACGTGCGCAGGGTCATTGAAGCCCTGACGGATGAAGGGAGCTTTCTGGAAATTCAGGCGGAGTTTGCGCGCAACGGCGTCATCGGCTTGGCGCGGATGGAGGGCAGGGTCATCGGCATCGTTGCCAACCAGCCGACACATATGGGCGGTTCGCTGGACTGCGACAGCTCGGATAAGATGGCGCGGTTTGTGCGCTTCTGCGATGCGTTTTCCATTCCACTGCTAACACTCGTGGATGTGCCTGCGTTTTACCCCGGCAGGGAGCAGGAGCATAAGGGCATCATCCGCCACGGCGCAAAGCTGCTCTATGCGTTTTCGGAAGCGACTGTGCCGAAAATCACGCTCATCATGCGCAAGGCATACGGCGGCGCGTATATCGCGATGAACAGCAAGAACATCGGTGCGGATTTGGTATACGCATGGCCGATTGCGGAGATTGCGGTCATGGGTGCGGAGGGTGCGGTCAACATCCTATATAAGAAGGAAATCGACGCGGCGGATGACCCGCAGACGCTGACCCGCGAACGCATGGAGGCGTACAGCGAGAAATTCTGCAATCCCTTTATTGCGGCGCGGCTGGGGTACATCGACGACGTCATCCTTCCGGAAGAAACGGGAAGCCGAATCCGCCGCGCGTTTGACGTTCTGGCTGAAAAGAACAAGCCCTGCGGCAGGAAGCACGGAAATATTCCGATGTAAGCGCGAGCCTGCCCGAGGATTCCTGATTTTCGTTTTGATATGGTTTTCATGCGCGTCGGATATGAACGTGCGTTGGATAAACGAACTCGGTATTTATAGAAAAGGAAGGGTGTTTGTGATGCTGAAACTCAAAAGACTTGCCGCCATGTGCTGTGCGGCGATGCTGACCCTCGGCGCGTCCGCGCTGGCTGAAACGCAGGTGAACGTGACTGTCCTCAAGGGGCCGACCGCGATGGGTATGGTCAAGCTGATGGACGAAGCGGAAAGCGGCGCGGTCGAGGGCAACGCATATTCCTTTGCCATTGCTGCGGCAGTCGATGAAGTGACGCCCAAAATCGTCAAGGGCGAAACGGATATCGCGGCTGTTCCGGCGAATCTGGCTTCCGTGCTTTATCAGAATACGAAGGGCGAGGTTCAGGTGCTGGCGGTCAATACGCTCGGCGTGATTTACATCGTCGAGAGCGGCGACAGCGTGAAGTCGGTTGAAGACCTGCGCGGCAGGACGATTTACGCCAGCGGCAAGGGCGCGACGCCGGAATACGCGCTCAACTACATCCTTTCTGAAAACGGCATCGACCCGACGAAGGACGTGACCATCGAGTGGAAGAGCGAGCATGCGGAGTGTCTGGCGGCACTGCTGGCGGAGGATAACGCCATTGCGATGCTCCCTCAGCCGTTTGTGACGACCGCGCAGATGAAGAGCGATCGGATTCAGGTGCGCCTTGATTTGACCGCCGAGTGGGACACCGTTCAGCAGGACTCTGACGCGCCTTCCCAGCTCATCACCGGTGCGCTTGTCGTGCGCAGGCAGTTTGCGCAGGAGAATCCGGAAGCGGTCGAAGCCTTCCTGAAGAGCTATGCGGAGTCCGTCGAATATGTCAACGCGAATGTAGAGGAAGCCGCTCAGCTGGTCGGCAAGTATGAAATCGTGCCTGCCGCGGTTGCGCAGAAGGCGATCCCCGCCTGCAACATCGTCTGCATCACCGACGCGGATATGCAGCAGAAGCTCTCCGGTTATCTGAATGTGCTCTTTGAGCAGAACCCGAAGGCAGTCGGCGGCGCACTCCCCGCGGATGACTTCTACTATAACGCAAAGTGATGAAGAAGAAAAAATCCATTGCGCTTTGGGCTGTGCTGTTTTGGCTGCTGGTTTGGCAGCTGGGCAGCATGGCCCTTCATCGTGATATCCTGCTGGTTTCGCCGGTTCGCGTCGCGCAAACGCTGTTGGAGCTGGCGGGAACGAGGCGTTTCTGGGCGTCTATCGGCGGTTCACTCGTGCGGATCGTCGGCGGATTTATGCTTGCGGCGGTCTGCGGAACGCTGGCGGCGGCATTGGCGGCGCGCTTCCGCAGAATTGAGGAGCTACTTGCGCCGCTTGTTCTGGCGATGAAAACGATTCCGGTCGCGTCGTTTATCATTCTGGCACTCATTTGGATGGGGTCGAAGAATCTGGCGGTGTTGATTGCTTTCCTGATGGTGTTCCCGATTCTGTATACGAATGTGCTTTCCGGCATACGGGCAACGGATGTCGAGCTGCTGGAAATGGCGAGGGTCTTTCGCGTGACACCGATGCGGAGAATTCGCTTCATCGATCTGCCGCAGGTCATGCCGTATTTCCGAACGGGCTGCACGGTCGGGCTGGGGCTTTGCTGGAAGGCAGGCGTGGCGGCGGAGGTCATCGGCATGCCGGTCAACTCCATCGGTGAGCGGCTCCAACAGGCGAAGGTCTACCTCGATACGCCGGAGCTGTTTGCGTGGACGGTGGTCATCGTATGCCTCAGCGTGGGCGTGGAAAAGCTGTTCGGCTTTCTGCTGATGCGGCTGGAAAGGAGGCTGACGCGGCTGTGACGGATATCGTGGTTTCGCATCTGTATAAAGCCTTCGATGGAAAGCAGGTGCTCAGCGACTTCTCCGCCGTTTTTCCGGAAAAAACGGTTACGGCGGTCATGGGGTATTCCGGCGTGGGCAAAACGACGCTTCTGCGCATTCTGATGGGGCTGGAGGCGATGGACAGCGGAACCATTACCGGCATACAGGGGGCGCGGCTTGCGGTCGTCTTTCAGGAGGACAGGCTGTTGGAGTTCATGACGCCTGTCGGCAATATCCGCCTGACCGCGCCGAGCCTTTTGGAAGAAGCCATTCGCAAAGAGCTGACTGCCATGGGGCTTGGCGGCTGCATGACTCAGCCCGTGCGTGAGTTGTCGGGCGGCATGCGCAGGCGCGTAGCCATTCTGCGTGCATTGCTTGCCGAGGGCGATGTTCTGCTGCTGGATGAGCCGTTTAAAGGGCTTGATGAAGAGACTAAGACGTGCGTCATCGAGCGCACGCGCATCCTTTCGGCGGGAAAGACTGTTATCCTCGTCACCCATGATGAACGGGAAGCGAAGGCGATGGGGGCAGAGGTAATCGAGCTGTAAGCACGGCTCATTCGATTTGATACATTAAAAATGGAATAATCCTTCAATCTTGCATGAAATGAAAACCGGACATATAATATAGAGGTCAAGGTTTTGATGAAATCAAGAAACGGAGGAAAAAAACATGTCATCCATTCTGGGCAATCTGAGTGAGCTGACGGTGCAGATGGTTATCATGTGGGCAATCGGCGGCGTGATGATTTATCTCGCAATCCGCAAGGAGATGGAGCCGACGCTGCTGCTGCCGATGGGCTTTGGCTGCATCCTGTGCAACCTGCCGAACTCGGGCGCGGTCGAAGTGCTGAATACATTGTTTAACGCGGGCGTGGCGAATGAGCTTTTCCCGCTGCTGCTGTTTATCGGCATCGGCGCGATGATTGACTTCGGGCCGCTTCTGGCAGACCCGAAGCTGCTGCTTTTCGGCGCGGCGGCACAGTTCGGCATCTTCTTTACGCTGTCGATGGCGAGTTTGTTTGGGTTTGAGCTGCGCGACGCGGCGTCTATCGCTATTATTGGCGCGGCGGACGGCCCCACGTCCATCTTTGTCGCCAATACGCTGAAAAGCAACTATACGGCGGCGATTATCGTCGCGGCGTATTCCTATATGGCGCTGGTGCCGATCGTTCAGCCGTTCTGCATCAAGCTGATTACGACGAAAAAAGAGCGCATGATCCGTATGGACTATAACCCGGGCAAAATCACCAAGACGACGCGCATTCTGTTCCCCATCGTGGTGACGGTGATTGCGGGTCTGGTTTCGCCGCAGAGCGTGGCGTTGGTGGGCTTCCTGATGTTTGGCAATCTGCTGCGTGAATGCGGCGTTCTGCGCACGCTTTCCGAAACGGCGCAGAATGTGCTGGCGAACCTCATCAGCCTGCTTCTGGGCTTGACGGTCGCCGTGCGCATGCAGGCGGAGAGCTTCCTGGTGCCTGAAACGCTGATGATTCTGGCACTGGGCTTGGTTGCGTTTATGTTTGATACATTCGGCGGTGTGCTTTTCGGCAAATTCATCAACCTGTTTGCGAAGAAGAAGATTAACCCGATGATCGGCGCGGCGGGTATCTCGGCGTTCCCGATGTCTTCGCGCGTGATTGCGAAGATGGCGAAGGATGAGGATCCGTATAACTTCATTCTCATGCAGGCGGCTGGCGCGAATGTCGCCGGACAGGTTGCGTCGGTGATTGCGGGCGGCATCATTCTGGCGATGATTGCGCCGCTGGTTTAAGGAGGGCGAAACCATGAGCATCAATCTTCAGGCATTTCGGCAATCCCTTGTTTTCATGGGCGAAGGCATGCTGGGCATTTTTGCGGTCATGCTGGTGATTATCGGCGTGATTTATGCGCTTGCCCATTGGACAGCGGGACACGAAAAGTAATTTCTTGTCGCGTTCTTAACGGCTCGTGAAGCCCTTAAAAAGGCAGAATTCCAGAAAGACTGAACGAATGAAGGGCAGCTCTTGACAGAAACCGCCGGAGATGTTATCCTGACAGAAACCAATGCTTAAAGGAGTGTGCCATTATGGACGATATGAATATGGAAATCACGCATAGCGAACATCGTGCCATTGTTTTCAAAATGAATCGTAAGCTGGCGGCTTCCGTCGCTCGCTATCTGAAGGATCATTCCGCTTCTCCGGAGACGATTTTCGCGGTGGACGTGGATACGATGGAGCTGATCGTGCAGGCGAAGAACGCGGGCGAGGAGGATATCCTCGTGCTGGACGGCGAAGAGGACGTTTTTGACGTTGAAGAAGAAACCGTCGAGGAAAACGAAGAAGTCTGGGAAGCCATCGACGAAGCGCTGAGCGAAGACGACGGCGAACAGGAATAACCAATCAAAGTTTAGAAAAAGCTGTGTGGGTATGCCGCAT
>URJN01000059.1 GCA_900548125.1 uncultured Eubacteriales bacterium | reverse complement strand
GCGGGCGGGATGCGCCCGCTTGTGTGGACGTTATGAAGGATTTATCCACCAAAATCGGATTTTCTGTGGACAAATCAGCCCTCGGAGGTTTCACCCGAAGCGGACGCATGCTCATGCGAACGATGGCGCGAACCCTTGAAGTGGCGAATGGTGCGGAAGCTCTTTTTGAGCTTAAAGGATTGAATAAAACACAGGACGACCAGCAGCACCGTGACGATGACCAGCACGTCTGTGCGGGCAAAGCCCTTCAGCGCGCAGATGAGCGTGATGATTGCGCTCATCAGGGTAATCACAAGCAGCCCCAGCGTATTGAGCTTTCGCTGAAGAATAAACGCTTTAAAGCGTTTGCGCTTGGACGGTTTTTCATTCATAAGTTTTGATGTTCCTCCCCGACAGGATTGCGTCCGCAGCAGATGCGGACATAACCATACTATTCGCGCGCATCGAAAAAAACCCTTTAAAATTGCCGTTAAGAAATCGTTAAGCGGACTAAAAGACGAGGCAGGCTGTCGAGAAAGGCAGATGTTTTTTCCACAAAGCTGTGGAAAGCTCACGCTCTTGCGGCGCGCTCGGCATTGGCTGCCATCCACGCGGCGCACAGCGGCAGAACGTCCTCATCGACCTTAAACATGCCGTGGTGATGGGCGTAGCAGCAGTTCTTTTCCGGCGCGAGCATGCCGACCTGCACAAAGCAGCTTGGGGCAATGGCGCGGTAGGCGGCGAAGTCGTCGCCCAGCATGCAGGGAATCTGCGGCTGAATCTTTTCGGGCGGAACCAGCTCGGCGGCGGTTTCGTTTGCAATCTTGCAGAGGGCTTCATCGTTGACGACTACGCCGGCGATCTCGTTGATTTCGATTTCGGCGGTGCAGCCGTAGGCGGCGCTCACGTCGGTGATGATGCGCTTGAAATGCTCGATGAGCCGTTTATGCACATCGTCGTCGAACGCACGCAGCGTGCCTTCCAGAACGGCGTCCTGCGCGATGATGTTGCAGCGCGTGCCCGCGTGGAACGAGCCGACGGTGACCACGACACTGTCCATCGGGGAGATGAAGCGGGAAACGATGGTTTGCAGCGACTGCACGACCGCCGCGCCTGCCGTGATGGCGTCCACGCAGACCTCCGGCGTTGCGCCGTGACCGCCCTTGCCGTGGATGGTGACTTTGAACATGTCGGGTTCAGCCCAGATGCCGCCGGGCGTGGCGTGCAGCGTGCCGGTCGGATACAGGCTCCAGACGTGCAGACCGAAGAATGCGTCCACGTCAGAAACCAGACCGGTGGCGATGACCTCGTCCGCGCCGTGTTCGCCCTCCTCGGCGGGCTGGAAGATGATTTTGTAGGTGCCGCAGAGCTCGTCGCGGTGCGCCTGAAGCAGGCGGGCGACGAATACGCCGCAGGTGGTGTGCGCGTCATGTCCGCAGCCGTGCATCAAGCCGTCCTGCTCGGATTTATAGGGCACGTCGCAAAGCTCCTGCATTTGCAGCGCGTCGGTATCAAAGCGCAGACCGATGGTTCTTCCGGACTTTGCGCCGCGGATGACGGCGATGGTGATGTTGTCCGCCGGGCAGAGCATGTCGATGCCATGCGCGGCGAGCTGCTCGCGAATGCGCACATTGGTTCTTTTTTCAAAATGCGAGGGTTCGGGATGGCGATGCAGGTCTTCAAAAAATTCGCGCATCTCGCCTTCGTATGCCTGGGCTTCCATCATAAAATTCATAGCGTTCACGCTTTCTGTTGAAAATGTAGGGCGGCTGACCGCATCCTTCCTTTTCGCCGTTTTTCGGGGAAATCCTCTTGACGGGCAATCCTGTGCATAAGCAAATTCAGAATCGGCATAAAACAAGGGGGACGCTTGGGGCAAAGCCCTGAGCGTTCCCTGCTTTACTGTAAAATCTTCAAATGCGTTGCCACGCGAACCTGCGCCTGCGGATAGCGCGTGTCCCAGCCGGAGGATTCCCACGAGGGAATATCTGGATAGGCGCGGACGGCGATGCGCCCGAAGCCGACTGCGTCACAGGAGGCTGCCTGCAGCTTTTGTAAAACCGACACGCAGGAACGTTCGATATCCGCGGCGATCTCGACGGAGGTGCGCTTCTGTTCTCCGGCGGTCAGCGTCAGAGCCAGAGAGAGCGAAACGCAGAGCGTGCCGTCCGGTTCAATGCGGCGGCGGGAACGGGTTGCCAGCCGCGTTTTGTACTGTGCGCCGTCGATGACGGTGATGCGCGTGTCTGATTTGCCCGCCATCAGGCACAGAAGCCCTGTTTCGCTGCCCGTCAGGACGCCTGTCATTCGGGAACCGGAAAAGAGCGCGGAGCCCATGTATTCGTTGCCTGCCGGCGCAGTTCGAGGCAGATGACCGGGCAGACGGTCGGTGTCCGATGCGCCCTGCAAAACCAGCGTGCTGTCAAAGTCGTTTCCGTCGGCATAGACCGCCGCAGCGTCGATGGTTTGGGATTCCATCGCGGCGATGACGGCGGAGAGGTTTGGCGAGGGCGGGATGATGTCGATGGATTGAAAATGCTCAAACAGCACTTCGAGGTATTTGGAAAGCCGCAGACCGAGTATGGCGTGTTGGCGGCGGATGAAATCGCCTGCGTTCTGCGGCGTGACGACGACGACTGCTTCGCCGTTGGCGCGGTAGATACTGTGAATCTCGCGGAGGATGGACAGCGTGGCGTCCGTTTCGGCAATCGTCTGGCTGAGGACGATTTCGCGCAGCTGGGAGAGATTGACCGTGCGCGGCGTTGTTGCGCTCAAAAGCCCCAGCGCACGCAGGCAGCTCGGAGCGGTCGCGCTCAGCACGATATACCCCGGCTCGCTGTTCTCGGCGGCGTTTGAGGCGTTTTTTCCGTCCTCTGAGCCGCCGGAGGTGTCGCCTGAGGCATTCTTCTGTTCGGAGGAAGAAACGCTCTCCTGAGTGCCGGAGAGGGCTTTGACGGTGATGGTCAGGCTGCCGTCCGGCGCGGCGTCTACCGCCATGGCGATGACGAACAGACAGCTTTCGATTTCCTGCCCGCCCGTGCATCCGCTCAGCGTCAGGCAGAGAAGCAGCAGCGATATGAGCAGACTGATGCGCCTTGACAAGGCTGTTTCACATCCTTCCTGAAAACAGCAAGAAAATGCCCAGCGGAATCAGCAGGAACGGCGACGCATACAGCCCCCATTCCGTTCCCCATTCGGCGGACAGAAGGAGCGACGCCAGCAGCCCCAGTGCACAGAGCGGCAGGCTCAGACGCAGGCGCGGGAATGCGGTTTTCAGGCTCTGCGCCGCCGCGCAGAGCAGGCTCACCGCGCCAATCAGCAGCGCAAACAGCTGCGCGATGACCAGCAGCGTTTGGATGATGCCTTCACGCGGGCGCGAGCTGGACAGAATCATCATCCGCATGCCCCAGACGCTCTGCTCACTCAGCAGCTCATAGGGTTCGCACAGCGACAGCGCAAGGAGCATCAGCACGCCGACCAAGCCGCCTGCCAGCACACGCCCGACGAAGAAGCCCGCGTTCGGCACGGCGGCGGGCGGGGCACAGCTTTTTGTCAATTCCTCCGGCGGCAGAAATAAAATCAGCGCGGGCGCACAGGAAGATAAGCCGCAGAGCATGCCGAGCATCAGCGGCCTGCCGCCTGAGCCGAGCAGAGGGAAAAATCCCGTCGGAGAATCCGGCGACAGGGACAGCAACGCAAACAGGAGGAGCGCACAGGGGAGCGGAAACCTGAGCGCGAACGCAAGTCGGCTGACGCCCGTTCCTGTCGGCAGGGCGCAGAGAAACGCGGCGCAGAGCGTCAGCATCAGGCAGGTCGTCAGATGCGCCTGCGGCAGGAGGGTCTGCTGGGTAAAGACGACCGCGGCGCAGAGCAGCGACGCACAGCAGAAAAGCAGCATCAGACTCAGCAGAATGAGCAGCACTTTTCCGATGGGCTGACGCCCTGCGGGTCTGCCTGAAGCCAGATGCCTTCGGGCGCAAAAGGCGGCGATTGCGCAGGGGATGAGCGCAGGCAGGGCGGCGAGGTATGCGGCGTTTAAGCAGACGGGGATGAGCAGCCCTGCGCCGACGGAAAAAATCTGTGCGCCGCAGGCGATGCCCGCCGCACAGGCACGCGCCCGATAAGCGGCGCGGATGCGCTCCTCAGGTATGACGTCCGGCAAAGAATCCCCTCGCTTTCTGAAACCACAGCGGGAAACGGATGAGAAGATCGGGATTTCCGGGGCGATGCGGCGTCAGCGGCGCGGTCAGCGGAGAGCCGAGGGAACGCATCGCGCAGGCAGAGCAGAGCAGGCAAAGCCCCAGCAGCACCATCAGATACAGCCCGCCCAGCGTACCCGCCGCAAGAAAAAGCAGCTGAATGATTTTCATGCCCACGCTCAGCGCATAACTGGGCACGCAGAAGCCGCCCAAGCCGCTGGCGGCGACGACAATCAGCAAAAGCGGGCTGACGATATCCGCGCTGACGGCACTCTGCCCTAAAATCAGACCGGATACGATGCCCAGCGCGTTGCCCATCGCGCCCGGCGCACGCAGTCCGGCTTCGCTGATTAAATCAAAAGCGAGTGTCATCAGCAGGGCTTCCAGAAAGATGGGCGTCGGCACGCGGGAGCTGGTTTCGTATACGCTGGTCAGCAGAATGGGTGAGAGCAGCTCCGTATGAAACCGGAGAACGGCGATGTATGCGCCCGGCAGAAACAGGTGAATCAGCATGCCGATCAAGCGCACGATGCGCAGAAACGTGCCGTATTGCCAGCGCATAGAAGCGTCGTCCGGCGTATGCAGCTGATGAAACAGCGTGGCGGGTGCGCCGAGCGCAGAGGGGGAGCCGTCAGTCAAAATGACAATCTGCCCTTCTGCGAGAAACGATGCGGCGCGATCGGGGCGTTCGGTGCGGACGCATTGCGGGATGAGCGCAAAGGGATGATCCTCGATGACCTGCTCAATTTCGCCCGTCGTCATCGCGAAATCGCATGAGCAGGACAGCAGCCGTTTGCGCATGCGGGAAAGCAGCGTTTCATCTGCCGTGCCGCGCAGATACATCAGGGCGCATCGGGTTTTCATGCTGCCGCCGACGGAGATGAATTCCGTAATCAGTTCCTCCCGCTGAACGATGCGGCGCAGAAGCGTGATGTTGGTGCGGATGGATTCGCCGAAGCTCTCATGCGGACCGAGGACGACCTGCTCGGCTTCCGGTTTGCCGACGGCGCGCTTTTCAAACCCGCGTGTATCCATCACGCAGGCGACGGAACAGCCCTCGCACAGCAGGACGCATTGCCCGGAAAGCGCGTCGGCGATGATGTCATCCATATTCGTTTTGAACCGAATCGGCAGGATGGAAACGGCATGCGCCATCAGGAAGGCGATGCGCTCACCCTCCGCGATGTCTTTTCCGGCATCACTGGGCAGATCCATGCACGGCTTGAGAATGTTTTCGTCGATTTCCCGACTGTCCGTCATGCCGTCAATTGCCAGCAGCGCGGATTCAAACGCACCGCTTCGGAATCGGCGCAGGAGGACATCCGCGTTGTCGGGCGCGAACAGCCGCTCGCGGAAAACACGCAGATTGCCCTCCAGCGACGAAAGAAGCTCGATGGGGGGTTCCGGTGGAACTGCCATGACAGCGCACACATCCTTTCCCTGTTTTATGGGTCAGTCTGTGCAGAAAACGGAGAAGTATGCGTGGGAGGGAAAAGGATGTCCGCTGAGTTCTGCGCGAAGCACAATGGGGTGATGTGCGTAAAACCTATGGTCATTACACACGAGATGTGTTATACTATATACAACGAAACAAGCAGGGGAGGATTATTCCAATGCAATTAACCGTTCGTCAGCCGTCCGCGTCTGCGGATGCAAAGCACTATACGACAGAGCGTCTGCGCAGCGAATACCTGATTGAAACCGTGTTCGTACCGGACGACGCAATTCTGACGTATTCCCACTTTGACCGCATCATCGCCGGCGGCGTCATGCCGGTCCATCAGAGTGTTGAGCTGGTCGGCTGTAAGGAGCTGGCTTCCGATACGTTCCTTCAGCGGCGCGAGATGGGCGTCATCAACATCGGCGGCAAGGGCAAAATCACCGTGGACGGCACGGCGTATGACCTCAAGCAGTATGATGGTCTGTATGTCGGCATGGGCGCCAAAACGCTGAGCTTTGAGAGCGGCGATCCCGCCGATCCGGCGAAGTTCTATATCAACACCTGTCCGGCGCATAAGACGTATCCGACCGTTAAGATTGATATTGACAAGGCGAATAAGCGTCCGCTCGGCGCAGTCGAAACCTGCAATAAGCGCGTTATCAACCAGTATATCCATCCTGCGGTCATGCAGAGCTGTCAGCTGTGCATGGGCATGACCCAGCTCGCGCCCGGCAGCAACTGGAATTCCATGCCCTGCCATACGCATGAGCGCCGCATGGAGGTCTATTTCTACTTCGACCTCAAGGATCATAACGTCGTTTTCCATATGATGGGCGAACCGAACGAGACCCGCCATCTGCTCATGCACAACGAGCAGGCGGTCATCTCTCCGTCCTGGTCCATCCATACCGGCGTAGGCACCAGCAACTACACGTTTATCTGGGGCATGTGCGGCGAGAATCAGGAATTCGACGATATGGATAATATCGATCCGATGGATCTGAAATGATTTTATTTTGAAGGAGGTTTTTCCCATGAACGATTTTATGAAGAATTTCAGCCTGGAAGGCAAGATCGCGTTTGTGACCGGCGCTTCCTACGGCATCGGCTTTGCCATCGCCAGCGCGTTTGCCGCCGCAGGCGCGACCATTGTTTTTAACGACATCAACCAGGATCTGGTCAATAAGGGTCTGGCTGCCTACGAAGAGAAGGGCATCAAGGCGCATGGCTATGTCTGCGACGTGACCGATGAGGAAGCCGTGCAGAAGACCGTCGCTCAGATTCGAGAAGAAGTCGGCATCATCGACATTCTGGTCAACAACGCCGGCATCATCAAGCGCATCCCGATGCTGGAGATGAGCGCGGCGGATTTCCGTAAGGTCATCGACGTTGACCTCAACGCGCCGTTCATCGTTTCCAAGGCGTGCATCCCGGGCATGATCGAAAAGGGTCATGGCAAGATCATCAACATCTGCTCCATGATGAGCGAGCTGGGCCGTGAGACGGTTTCCGCTTACGCTGCGGCGAAGGGCGGACTCAAGATGCTGACCCGCAACATCTGCTCCGAGTACGGCGAGGCGAACATCCAGTGCAACGGCATCGGACCGGGCTACATCGAGACCCCGCAGACCGCGCCGCTGCGCGAGCGTCAGGCGGACGGCAGCCGTCATCCGTTTGACCAGTTCATCATCTCCAAGACGCCTGCCGCGCGCTGGGGCACGACGGAAGACCTTCAGGGTCCTGCCGTATTCCTCGCGTCCGATGCGTCCAACTTCGTCAACGGTCATATCCTCTACGTTGACGGCGGTATCCTTGCCTATATCGGTAAGCAGCCGTAAGGAAAAATTAAAAATGATGGTTTAAAACCATCGCGAAATAGAGAAAGGGTGCAGGGAACTCAGTTCCCTGCACCTTTTTTCTGCTTCGCTGTTGTATAAGAAGGGGAGCGGTTTTAATCGGCGTGATCGTCTTTTTCCGCGAGAAGATCTTTGAGCTTCTGATCCGGTGCGGAGTCTTCATCCTCGGGCAGGTGCAGGTCGATATGGTCGCCTGCCGCGTCGAGGGCGACGATGCGCGTGAAAGGCGTTTCGCCGGTGACGGCAAAGCGCATGGCGACATCGGGTCTGCCCTGAAAGTGCATCGGGATAAAGAGTTTGGGCTTGACGGTCATGATGAAATAGCCCGCGCCCGCGTCATACATACTGCCCTGACGGGGATCGACGGGGAAGAACGCGACGTCAATCTTCTGCGGGGGAATCGGCGCGACGCAGTCGTAAAACGCGCGCTCGGCGGCTTCGATTTCCGTGATGGAGGATTCATCCCGCCAATGCCAGAGGTTCAAATCGCCCGCATGGAAAAGCGTGATGCCTGCAAAGCGGACGAGGAAGGAAACGCCTTCATCCGTAGAGCCATAGGCATGAACGGTGACCGAGCCGAACGTCTGCTCATCGCCCGGAGACATGCGAACGCCGCGATAGGGCTGAGGAATGTCGAAGCCGAGGATATAGACTGCGTCCGCTCCGCAAAGGTCATAGACAGTCGGTGAAAAGTGGTCGTCGTGGTGATGGCTGATAAAGACATACAGCTTACGGAAGCGGGCGAGGGTCTCTTTGGCGGGGAGCCTGCGCTGATCCGGACCGGTTTCGCTTGCGTCAAAGAGCATGCCGATATCGCCCAGCGATACCAGAAAGCCGCTTCCTCCCAAATACTCCACAGAGATGTCTTTCATCGCCTGATGCACTCCTTTCCTGATGCGGACATGCGCTGTCCGCGGGCATATCTTCTTCCATTTTAACCATTTTTTCCCACTTGTCAATTATTTTGATGTAAATTTCTCCACTGACACTCCATTATGAAAATAAAAACGGATAAAAACGGAATGTTATGCACCACTTTATGCCTGAATTTGTCAAAAATTGTCGCATAAGGAGGACGGGCGCACCCCTTCGGGGGTCAGCTCCACGGTGCGCGTGCAGACTTCCTGAATCAGACGCCGATCATGGGAGACGGTGATGATGCAGCCGGGATATTCCGCAAGCAGTTCGCGGATGACAGGTCCGGAAAGCGGGGAGAGATTGCGCGTCGGTTCATCCAGAAGCAGGACATTCGCGCCGCTCTCTGCCATCATCAGGAACATCAGCTTGGCTTTCTGTCCGCCGGACAGCCCCGCGCTGGGATGGCTCATTTCGTCGGCGGTGAACTTCATGCTGCCCAGAAGGATGCCGGCGCGGCTTCGCTCTTCCTTTTCACCGGACGGGGAGAGCAGCTCGACGGGGGAAAGGGAGAAATCCAGCAGATCGCCGGCATCCTGCGGCATATAAAAGACGCGCAGATCGGAGCGCTTTTCAAGCGTATCGCGGATGAGATGCAGGAGGGTGGACTTGCCTACGCCGTTATGTCCGCAGATGCACAGCTTTTCTCTTGCGCGGACGGTCAGGCGGATATTTCGGCAGAGCGTCCGCCCGCCGACGTTCAGCTCGGAGCAGGAGAGATCCAGCACGGTCTTATCGGCGGGAAGGGGCGCACAGTCGAGCTTGGCGAAAATGGCTTCCTCCTGTTCGGGCATGGCGGTCATATTCTCCTGCTCGCGTTCAAACCGCCTGCCCATGGCTTGAACGGTGTGCATCTTCTTTTTGAGCAGACGGCTACCGTGCGGATCCTGTCGGGAAATGGCGTTCTGGTCGCGCTCCACCTTGCGGCGGATGGCGTCATAACGCTCCATTTTTGCGTTGAAGTCTTCGCGTTCTTTGCGTGCGATGCGGGTCTGCTTTTCAAATGCCGCGCCGCGTTCCGCATAAAACTGATCATATCCCATGCGGTACAGCGTCGCACGGGGAACCTGTCTGCGGCGCAGGCGTTCGAGCAGAAGGATGCTCGTCGCTGCGCGGGAGAGCAGGGCTTCGTCATGGGAAACAAAGAGCACGGTCAGCTTGCAGGAAAGCAGAAAGTTTTCCAGCCACAGGACGGAATCGCTGTCGAGGTCGTTGGTCGGCTCATCGAGCAGCAGCGTTGTCGGGCTGCTCATCAGCAGGCGGGCGAGCTGCAATTTGACCCGTTCGCCGCCGGAAAAGGTCTGCATGAGCTGGTCGCTGTAAAAGACATCGGCGGGCAGGCTCAACCGGGCGGCGAGTTCGCCCAATTCGCGCGGCGACTGATCGAAAAAGACGGACGACATGCAGAAGAAATCGTAGGCGCTGAGCGTCCGCTCGGATTCGGGAAGCTCCTGCGGCAGATACGCCGCGCTGTCCCGACAGGAGAATGAGCCGGAAACCTCGATATAGCTCTCGACGGACGGGTCGCCCGCCAATACGCGCAGGAGGGTGGATTTGCCGTTGCCCTCTTCGCCGATGAGCGCAAGGCGTTCGCCGTCGTTTAAGGTAAAGGAAAGGGAATCGACCAAAACGGTCAGGTCTTTGCGGTGGGTCAGGGTGAGTTGGTTTACAGTCAGCATAGAAGCTCCTTATCAAAAAGACCGTCCTCGGTTTCTGCCGAAGACAGATCGGAAGAGCACACGTCTGAACTCCAGTCACCGATGTATCTCGTATGCCGTCTTCTGCTTGAAAAAAAAA
>URJN01000058.1 GCA_900548125.1 uncultured Eubacteriales bacterium | reverse complement strand
CCCGCATTCTGCAAGCACGCTCAGGCGGCGTACTGATGCAGAATGCGGGGCTGATGCTTTCAGAAGCGTCTTATCTTTCCTTGTTCATGTTCGGCATTTCGACCTTCCGGCAGAAAAACGGAATGCCATTCATCGCTATGCCGAGCAGCGACGCAATCGTGCCCCAGCGCAGAAGCCCCTGTCCGGTCTCCGTCACGCAGTATGCGCGGCTGACCAGACGAACGGCGGCGGAATTCGTGCGGTTGAGCGACCAGAAGCGGCTGGTCACGGACTTCAGCTCCACCACGACCTCCGGAACCCACTCCGTAAAGACGTACAGCGGCGCAATCACGAACTGAGCCAGCAGAAACGCCGCGCCCGCCAACGCCGCATAGCCCAGCAGGCAGAGCAGCACGCTTGCCGCCATGCCCCCGATCATGTCCCGCGCATAGCGCGTTTTAAGCTGTTCGGCGTAAAAGCAGATTCTCCCCCACGCTGCGGCATTGAGTCGGGCAAGCAAACTCAGCAGAAATGCCGCGCCGACAAACAGCGCAATCCACCGCAGGGGCATTGTCGCGCCCATGGTCAGCTTATCGTAATTGTAAAAGCTGCCGCCGCCTCGCCACGCCTCCAGCGAATCCCGCATCAGGATGGTGCTTCCCGTCGTGGAATCATTCGTCTTGGCGACGATTTCGACGGTCTGCATCGCCAGTGCGTTGCCGCTTGCCGACGTGATGGGGATATAGGCGACGTGTTCATCCGTTTCGCCCAGCCGCCGGCCGCCCTTGATAACGCCCGCGACCTCGTACTCGATGCCGTTCAGCGTGACCTTGCCATTCATCGGATCATCGCCCGCGAAAAAGGACAGCGCCGTGCTCTCGTCGATGACGATGACATTCTCCTTCCGCTTGATGTCGGCTTCGCTGATTAACCGACCGCTCAGCAGCGTTTCGTGAACAACGTCGAAATAGCCCGAACCCACGGCGTAAACCGTCGCCTCCGCGCTGCCGCTTTCGCCCGCGGTGAGCGTCATGCCCTGCGCCCGCGCGCCGACCGCTCCGGCTTCAATCGAATCCGCGATGGCGGCAATCTGCTTTTGAGCATCCTCATAGAATGCGTTCAGCTCGCCGCCCTCCTGCGTCGCCGCAGGCGCGGTCAGGATATACTCAAGCCGCCCGCCGTATCGCGTCAGCAGGATGCACCCCGCCGCCATCAGCAGCACGCCCAGCAGCAGAGCCAGCGTGCCGCGATGCTTTTTCACGGTTTTATTCGTTGCCATAGACCATGACCTCAGACCCATCGCTGATGGAACGATCCTCCATATACGCCACGCGCTGACGGCTCAAATCGTCCTCAAGCGAAACCGTGCTGCCGACCTCGGCAAGCACCTTCACATCCTGCTTTTTGACCTTGAGCACGCGCTGACCCAGCGCATTGTTTTCCTCGCTGACCAGATAGACATAGCGGCTGTCCCCGCTTCCGCGGACTGCGCTTGCGGGAAGCAGCGTCGTCGAGGTGCCGGCGCGGTAGCTCGCCGTCATCTCAACGGGCGAAGCCAGCAGAGCCGAGCCGCCGCCGAGGGTGGTCACGTCCTTGTCGCTCAGCTTGATATCGACGTACTTTTTGCCCTCGTCGTCCACGCCCGCGTCGGTCACCTTCTTGGTGAGCGTCTTGCCGCTGTCGCGCTTGATTGTCACCTGCGTGCCCTTTTCAATCGTCCGCTCGACCTTGCTCGTGTCCGCACGCAGAACGGGTTCGCTCCCCTCCGCGCTGAGAACGATTGCGGCGGTCTTTCCGTCATAAGCGTCGCCCGCCTTGACGTTGATTTCAACCACATAGCCGTCGTGCGCCGCCTTAACCTCGCTCACCTGCTGCGCCAGAACATCCAGCTCGGCGATCTTCTCCTGCGTTTGGGCGAGCTTATCCTTCAGTTCGCGGCTCTCGGTGATGTAGTTGAGCACATCCTCGCTGATGCCCAGCCGATTGGCGTTGTTGAATTTCTTCTGCGCCTCCGCCTGCGCGGTCTGCGCGTCGATGACTGCCTGATAGAGGTCAATCAGCTGCTGGTTATCCGCCGCGCTCTCCGGCAGCCCGCCGTCGATGAGCTTTACGCCCGCCAGCTTTGCCGCCACTTCCAGATTGGTCTGCGCCTGCGCCAGCTCGTCCTTGCTTTTGCCAAGCGCGTCGTAAGCCTCAATCCAGATTTCCTCCGTGCGCTTGAGCCGCAGGTCGCCGTTCTTGCGTTCCAGCTCCAGCAGTTTCTTCTGCGCAGCATCGTAATCGCCGCGCAGGGATTCCATTTCCTTGTCGTAGCCGGACACTTCCGCTTCAAAAAGCACGTCGCCCGCGCTGATTCTGCGCCCCTTGGCGACGCGGACGCGCTTGATCGTCACGCTCTGGTCGGAGGAAAGCTCGAGCTTGACGTCTTCCTTTTCGGGAAACGTGAGCTGTCCGCTCAGCTTGATTTCCTCCTCCAGCTTGCCCTGCTTGGCTGTCACCAGCTTGACCTTCGCGGTCGATATCGTTTTGATTGTGCCGGAAAAGAACATGCTCAGGGCGACCACCGCCGCCAGCGCCACAAGTCCCTTGATGGCAAATTTTTTCATCGTTTCTTCCTCGTTATTCTATTTCAGCTCCGTCAGCTGTACGCCTTCCAGAATATCGTTCTGGAAGAACAGATAGATGAACAGTGCCGGCAGTGTATACAGCGCCGCGCCCGCGAACTCCACGCCCGTGCTTTTCTGAGTCAGCTGGTTGAACGCGACGGACAGCGGATAAAGCTCCGTATGCGTCGTCAGATAGGTGAGCGGCTGCTCGACCAGATTCCAGCAATCCGCAAACGACAGCGCAATCGCCGCGCCCAAAATGGGCTGGCAGACCGGCATCACCACATGCACAAAGCACCTGAGCGTGCCCGCGCCGTCAATCTGCGCCGCCTCAATCATATCGTTCGGCAAGCCGACCATGTACTGCCGCAGAAGGAAAATGTAAAACGGCGCAACCGTCATCGGCAGAATGACCGACCAGACCGTATCCAGCAGCCCCATCGCCCGAAGCGTGATGACGTTAGGCACCATCGTGACCTGAAACGGCAGGAGCATCAGCATGATGATGACGAAAAACAGCGCATCCCTTCCGGGAAACCTGAATCGGGAGAGCGCATACGCCATCGCCGGAATAAACAGCGCCTGCCCCAGCAGAATCGCGCCGGTATACATGGCGGAATTGACGAAATAGCGCAGAATGGTCATGTCCTCGATGAGTATCTTGTAATACTGGCTGAGGGAGAACATATTCGGCGACAGCTTGATTTCCATGAACTGCGCCGCGTCATAGCTGTTGCGCGTATCCATAAACGCCTTGATCTCATCGGGCGAAAAAAACGAATACAGCGCCGTGATGACGATGGGCAGCAGGATGATCACCGCCGTGAGCGAAAGCAGCAGGCGAATGAGGATGTGGCGGCGCTTTAAATGAATCGTCGGTTTCATGTGCGCCTCCTCAGTTCAGCCCGCGTGCCGCACGCCTTTGCAGGAAGAACAGCACGCCGAAAATGGCGAACACGATCAAGCCAAAGGAATACGCCGCGGCAGTCACGTTTTGATAATTGAGCTTCTGAAACATGTTGTTCATATAGTTTTGCAGCGTATAGACCGAGTAATCCGGATATGCGCCCGCGATGAAATAGACCTCTTTGAAAATCTTGAACGCGTTGATCCACGCCAGCACGAACACCAGAAACGCCGTCGGCGTAACCAGCGGCAGCGTAATGCGGAAAGCGCGGGTCATAAATCCCGCGCCCTCCAGCGTCGCATACTCATACAGCGGCTGCGGAACGGATTGCAGCGCCGCCAGAAAGATGATGAGGCAGAAGCCCAGATTTTTCCAGAGGAACATCAGCACGACAGGCAGGCGCAACGCGCCGCTTGACAGCCACATGACCCGCTCCGCCCCCATCGCCGCCAGCGCACGGTTCACCGGTCCGCCGTAATCGAACAGCACCAGCCAGACCAGCAGAATCGCCGAGGACGGCGTCAGATACGGCAGAAGCACGCTCGAACGGAAGAACCCGCCGAACGGCTTGATGGAAGCCAGCGCACTCGCCAGCAGGAACGACAGAATCCACAGCAGCGGCGCACAGATGAGCGACAGCTCCATCGTGTTTTTCAGCCCCAGCAGGAACATGCTGTTCTGCCAGATCTCCCGATAGTTTTTCAGCCCTACGAATTCGTTTTTGTAGCTGCCGTCCATCAGGCTGTACCCGATGCCGCTGAAAAACGGGATGATGTAGAAGATGAGCAGCATGCAAAGCCCCGGCAGCAGAAACAGCAGCACCGATTTCTTTTTTTCAAACATGGGAAATCAGTTGCCCTCCAGACGCTGCATCTGGAGCGTCTTTTCAAGCTGGGCGGCAAACTGGCTCGCCGTGATTGCGCCGTCCACATACTGATACATCTGATCGTAGGAATCGCCGCCATAGATGTCGCTCTTCGCGACGGCCATCTTGCCGGCAACCTCGCGGTACTTCGCAATCTGCTCCGGCGTCACGTCGTACTTGCCTCTCTCCTTATATTCCTCAAGCCACTCCTCCATGGAATTGATGCCGTTCTGCGTCATTTCACGCGTTTCCTCATCGGTCATCGTTTCCAGAGACTTTTTCTGCTGGTCGATGTTGTTTTGGATCTCCTTCAAGTTCTGCTCGTAGTAGGCGTTGACGACCGGCTCGTTGTCGTTCGGATCCATGAGAATCCTGTTGGTTCTGCCGTTGGCGTCCCATGCGTCTTCCAGATATTCAATCGCCGCCTCCTTGTTTTCGGAGAACGGATTGACAAACGCCAGCGTCAGCGTCATGCCGATGACCGGCTCCTCGCCGTCCACGACGGAAAGCGGACAAATCACTCTGTCTTGATCCGCGCCGACATAGCTGGTCACATCCACGCTGTTAAAATCAATCAGCACGCTCTCCTTCATGATGCCATCGGACATCCAACCATCTTCGGAATATTCCTCCGGCAGACCCAGACCGCTCCAATCGACCTTTTCAAACGCCTCGCACAGCTCAAGCAGCACCGGCGTGCCTTTGGTCAGGTTTTCCTCGCTCTGGTCAAGCCAGGTATAATAATCGCTCATCATATTGGAGAAGATCATGTTGCGCAGATCCTGCTGCGTATAGCCCTCCATCGCAAAGCTGACCTCGGGGGCTTCTTCCAGCTTCTTGTTCACCACGATATCGTCAATCAGCTCAAACAGCTGCTTCCACGAGGTCGGGACATCCTCCTGCGTATAGCCCAGCTTCTCGGTCAGAGCTTTGGTGTTCATAGTCAGTCCCGTCGCGTATCCGGAGAACGGCATGAGGTAGAGCTGTCCGTCCTTTTTGCAGAAATCCCGGATGAACGGATAGAGCGAATCGACCGCCGCCGTCAGCTTTTCGCTCGAGCCCAGCTCTGCCAGATAGCCGCGGTTCATCAGCGCGGAAAGTGCGCTGCTCGAGCTGGAAATGGTGTAGATATCCACGCTGCTGTCGCGGTTCATCATGCTCTGGAGCAGCGTGCTTTCATCCAGATTGTCAGAGATGGACACCATGTATTCCGGATGCTTGTCCGTAAAGGCGTAATACGCCGTCTTGATGCTCTCAGCGTAGTTGCTGTTGATAATGCGCAGACGCTGGGGCGGCATTTTATCCAGCGTCACATCGCGCCCGACAACGCCGTCGTAGCTGCTGAGGATATACCAGTCGCCCATCATCACCGCCACGCTGTTGGAATAGGATTCCAGCGGCATGTCGCCGAACTCCTCCGGCGTGCCGAAGCCGTCGTCGCTGATGTCCATGCGCCAGACGCTGCCGGAAAGCACATAGTAAACCTTGCTGCGTGCCTCGTCATAGCAAATGGCGCTCGGCGTGTTATAGCCGTCCCGCGGCATCTTGCCCAGCTCGGTGATTTCCTCGGTCTGCGTGTCGTAAACCAGCAGAGCCGTTTCAATCGGGTCTACGTTGTAGTTGCTGCCGATCATCAGCAGCTTGCCCTCGGTGTAGGGGCTGATGCTGTCCACCTGGTAATCCGTATCCAGCGTCACGGTATCGACCGTTTCACTGTCCAGATCGAGCGAAAGCAGCTCCAGCGAATCGCCGTAGGAGAGCGCGTAAATCGTCCGTCCGAACGAGCAGGGGTTTTGCAGACTGCGGGCGTAGCTATACGTTTCCCCGTCTACCTCATTGGTGATGGAGAGCGCGTCGCCCAGGTCGATGACATCGCCCAGCGACAGCTCGCCGTCGTCCGAAATGATGATTTCCACCAGATAGCTCGTCTGGTTGCCGTCCGAATCATTCATCAGCGCCATGCGGTAGAGCTTTCCTTCCACGACATAGAGATCCGAATCAAAGTAGCAGTATTCGTCCTCTTCCGCCTTGATGACGCCCGTTTCCTCATCGGTCAGCATGTATTGAAGCTGGTCATAACCCTGTACCTGAACCAGCTTGCGCGTTTCGCTGTTCCACGCATAAAGCGAGTTGTAGCTGGAAAGCAGCAGCTTGTCGCCCCAGACCAGCATACCGGAGATAAAGTCGTTAAAGCCGTCCTGCCCCTGCACGGCGATGGTCACGTTGCCGGTCGCCGCCAGCGCATACGCGGCGCACAGCATCAGGCTCGCCGCAAGAATCAACGCAAGTATCTTTTTCATAGAATGTTCCTTTCTTAAAGCCCTCTCAGTCCCTTCGGGACAGCTCTCCCAAAGGGAGAGCCAAGAACTTACTTATACAAATGATGATAGACCGTACCCCTCTTGCCTCCCCCCTCTGGGGGAGGTGGCTGACGCAGTCAGCCGGAGAGAGCTACTCCACATATACAATCACCGTCATGCCGATGCGCACGGTTTCATCCGGCGTGAAATCGACATACGCGACATACTGCGCGCTCTGCTGACCGGAGGATGTGCTTCCCTCGTCCGGCTTTTCGCTCAGATACGAGATGGAAGAAATCGTTCCCTCGAACCGCTTGCCGCTGTCCGCGTCCCAGTTGAACTCGACCTCCGCCTTCCCGCCGACGGAAACATCGCCCAAATCCGCTTCGGAAATGACCATTTTAATCTGCATGTCATCCGACGGATAAATGGTTGCGATTTTGGCGTCCTTTTCGACCGCTGTGCCGTTGCTGGCGTCTACCGTCGCCACAACGCCCGTCACGTCGCTAACCACCTGCGTATCCGGCGCATACAGCCCGTCGAGCGTGCCCGTCACGGTTTCAAACAGCAATTCGCCGCGCTCAACCGTATCGCCCGGCTTGACATGGATGCGCAGAACGCTTCCCGTTCCGTTGACGGCGACCGCCTGCGTCCTGCCGACCGTGCCGCGCCCGATGCGCGATGCGGTTTCATATTCGCTGTTTCGATAGATATCGACCGTTTCGCCCATGTAGAACTCGCCGCCGGTCACCTCGACCGTGTATTTGCTCTCGTCCTTTTCGTCGATGGCGGTCACGATGCCCCTGCCCTGATGGCTGCCGTCCTTGGTGCATTTGAGATAGATGGATTCGCCGATGTGGATATAGCGGTTTTCGCTGGAATTATACGCCTTTTCCGTGCTGCACGAGAGCGTATAGCGGTTAATCGGCTCGATGTAGACCAGCCCGCCGTAGCGCGTCTTGATGCCATCCGCGCTGTCGCCTTCGCTGGCGAATACGCCGCTGACCGTTCCGTCCGTTTCCGCATAGACCTTTGTCGTTTCAACGACCGCAATCGGGTCTCCGATTTTAACGCTGTCGCCTACGCGGACGCTCACCTTTTCGACCATGCCTCCAAAGGGTGCGGCGATGACCTGTGTGTTGCTCGCCGTCACCTCGCCCGCGAACACCGTTTCGCCAAGCGCACCCATCGGAATCATCGCGGCGAGCGCAAACGCTGCAAGTGCTGCTGTCTTTTTCATGGGTCTGCCTCCTTATGCTTGTAGCTCTCGTAGGGGTTTTTCATCAAATCCGTCGTGCCCACCAGCACATCATAGCGGTACATCGGCTGGGCGGTATCTTCTTCGAGCAGATAGGTTTCGCCCCCGACCTGAACGCTGAGCGTCGTTTCGCGCAGGGCTTCATCCTGACAGAGCGTATATTCAAACTTGCGGGTCGATACGCCGGAAGCCTTGAGCTTGCCATACTGCGTGCCGCCGGTAAAGCCCGCCGTCGGCAGCGCGGTCATATATTCTCCGGTCGAAAAGACCAGATAATCCACGCCGCTGTTGTTGAGCAGCTTGTAAACGTCGCCGCTGAAACGCCATGTGCTGTTTTCCTCGCCTGCCTGCGCGGTCAACACGAGCGCGTTCGGCTTGTCCTGCGCCTTTTCGTCCGTCTGCCACGCCGCCAGCTTCGCCGTAAAGGGTTTTGCCGCGTCGCCTGCGCCCTCGCTCAGGCTGAGGTTCAGCGTCGTTTCCCCCGCGACAAGCTGCGTCTGCGGCTCATCCGAGAACTTCAATTCCAGCGCGTTGTAATTCGCTTTGGAATAATCCATCGTTTCCTTGACATGCTTGATGGGCTTTGTTCCCGTTCCGCCCGTGCCGCCTGTCCTTTTTCGCTTGCCAAAGGTGAATTCCTCGGCATTGACGGAAATATTGCCCGCGATATCGCGCACCCAAATCGTGCCTGCCTCGATCGTATCGCCCTTTTCGCCGACGATGGACAGCCCGTCCTCATATTCGATATACGGCTCCCACGTTTCGCCCTCATCGTAAGAGATATCGCTCAGACCGCTCAGGCTGTCGTAGGCTTCAATATAGCATACCGTGTCGCAATAATCCACGCCGCTGAGATACGGTCCGTCCGGCGCGGACAGGTCGAGCATCAAATCATACTGGTCGGACAGAGCCACCACGTCGCCCATCATATCCAGAATGGCAAACCGAACGCTCGTCAGCCCTTCTTCCGTCGGCACATAGGAATCCGTATCCTTCGCGAGCAGAATCAGCCGCTCGTTGCAGACGAATACGCCGTAAACATATTCATTGCTTCCCTCCGGAATGCCGGAAAGGGTGAAAACCGGCGGATTATTCGTCCATATACCCGGCTCATAGCCGTCCGCGGTCACCTCAAGCGTCATGCCCGTCGGCGCGGGCGTTTCCGTCGGGGTCTGCGTCGGTGCATCTGTCGGCGCGGGCGTTTCGCTGGGCGTCTGCGTCGGTGCTTCCGTCGGCGCGGGCGTTTCCGTCGGGGTCTGCGTCGGTGCTTCCGTCGGCGCGGGCGTTTCCGTCGGCGTCTGCGTCGGTGCTACCGTCGGCGCGGGCGCTGCATCGCCGATATTCGGCTTGTCCGCGCCTTCCCGCGTCACATAGACCACGATTGACGGCAGGGTTCGCTCATCCTCCGCGCCAAGCGGTGCAGCATCCTGAATCTGCCACTCGACGTAGTACGCCTTTTCCGGATCAAAGACTTCCGCGTCCGGACTGAGCGTCACACGGTCAAAAATCTCCTCATCAATGCCCGAAACGACGAGCATGTCCCGCGTGCGGATAAAGACCTCGGCTTCCTCATCCTCGCGTTCCTTTCCGGACAGCTCATTCAAAATATCCTGCAATCTGCCGTCCAGCTTCGTTCCGTCTTCCAAGATTGCCCACGCTTCACCGTGCGGCTTCCAATCGTCCTCTTCCGGTGCGGACGTTGCCTCCGGTTCTTCCGTCGGCATGGGCGTCGGCGTTGCCTCCGGTTCTTCCGTCGGTTCGAACGTCGGCGTCGCTTCCGGTTCTTCTGTCGGTTCGGGCGTCGGCGTCGCTTCCGGTTCTTCCGTCGGTTCGGGCGTCGGCGTCGCTTCCGGTTCTTCCGTCGGTTCGGGCGTCGGCGTTGCCTCCGGTTCCTCCGTCGGTTCGGGCGTTGCCTCCCGCTCCGCCTCGTCCGCCGTACCCTCCGCATGCGCCAAACGGAAAGCATTCATTCCGCTTTCAAGCGGCATGCACGCCATCCATGCGGCAGCAGCCAGCACAGCGATTCTCTTTTTATTCATAAGGATTCCTCCTGATTATTCAGCCTTGTTTCGTTCATTAGACGATGAAGCGTCTGTTTTTCTGGACAGAATTTTGAAAAAAGTTCTCTTTGTCCGCAATGCGCATATCAGTATAACATATTTATGCCTGCCGCGCCGAGTTTTTCCACTCATTTATTAGACGAATTATCCGTCCCATTTCTTTCAACCCGTCCAAAAATTCCCTGAAACTGCGGGCTGAGCCCTCCCGCACTTCCG
>URJN01000057.1 GCA_900548125.1 uncultured Eubacteriales bacterium | reverse complement strand
AAATACCGGAAGTGGCTTTATAATTAACTGTGTGCGACCGAAAACGGTCGGCTTTTAAGCGACAATCATCATGCCATTTTCATGAAGAAAGTTGCAGTGATTATGAATCTTTAAGGAGGAACAAACAGCATGACGAAGTATGTGTACCTGTTTAAGGAAGGCAACGCCAGCATGCGCAACCTGCTGGGCGGCAAGGGCGCGAACCTTGCCGAGATGACCAAGATCGGCCTTCCGGTCCCGCAGGGTTTCACCGTCACCACCGAGGCCTGCACCCGCTACTATGAGGACGGCAAGGTCATTGGTGAGGACATCGTCGAGCAGATCTACGCCGCTCTGGCGGAAACCGAAAAGGTCTGCGGCAAGAAGTTTGGCGACCTGGAGAATCCGTTCCTGGTTTCCGTCCGCTCCGGCGCGCGCGCGTCCATGCCGGGCATGATGGACACCATCCTGAACCTCGGTCTGAACGACGTCGCCGTGAAGGGTCTGGCGAACCTGACCCAGAACGAGCGCTTCGCCTACGACTCTTACCGCCGCTTCATCCAGATGTTCTCCGACGTCGTTATGGAGATTCCGAAGAGCTTCTTCGAGCGTGTCCTGGACGAAATCAAGGAGAGCAAGGGTGCCAAGTACGACACCGATCTCAACGCTGAGGACATGAAGGAAATCGTTGTCCGCTTCAAGGAGATCTACAAGGAGAAGATGGGCGTCGAGTTCCCGCAGGATCCGAAGGTACAGCTCATGGAAGCCATCAAGGCTGTTTTCCGCTCCTGGGACAACCCGCGTGCGATCTACTACCGCCGCATGAACGATATCCCGTCTGACTGGGGCACTGCCGTCAACGTCCAGAGCATGGTCTTTGGCAACATGGGCAACACCTCCGGCACCGGCGTTGCGTTCACCCGCGACCCGTCCACCGGCGAGAAGAAGCTCTACGGTGAGTACCTCATCAACGCGCAGGGCGAGGACGTCGTTGCCGGCATCCGCACCCCGCAGAAGATCGAGACCCTCCAGCAGGTCATGCCGGAAGTGTACGAGCAGTTCGTGAACATCGCGCAGACGCTCGAAAACCACTACCGCGACATGCAGGATATGGAATACACCATCGAGCGCGGCAAGCTCTACATGCTCCAGACCCGTAACGGCAAGCGCACCGCTGCCGCCGCTCTGAAGATCGCTGTCGATCTGGTCAACGAGGGCATGATCACCACCGACGAGGCGATCCTCAAGGTTGAGCCGAAGCAGCTGGATTCCCTGCTGCATCCGCAGTTTGACGCTGTTGCGCTGAAGAAGGCGAAGGAAATCGCCATGGGTCTTGCGGCGTCTCCGGGAGCTGCCTGCGGCATGGTTTACTTCACCGCTGAGGAAGCGACCGCTGCTGCAAAGACCGGCAAGAAGGTCGTTCTGGTTCGTCTGGAGACCTCTCCGGAAGACATCGAGGGCATGGCTCACGCTCAGGGCATCCTGACCGCCCGCGGCGGCATGACCTCTCACGCGGCTGTTGTTGCCCGCGGCATGGGCACCTGCTGCGTCGCCGGCTGCGGCGCGCTGCGCGTGGATGAAGAAGCCAAGACCGCGACCATCGGCGATGTCGTCTTCCACGAGGGCGACTGGATGAGCATCGACGGCTCCACCGGCAAGGTGTACGCCGAGGCGATTCCGACCGTTGACGCTTCCGTTTCCGGCGACTTCGCGACCCTGATGGGCTGGGCTGACGCTGCTCGTAAGCTGGGCGTCCGCACCAACGCTGACAACCCGCACGATGCGGCTGTCGCCGTGAAGTATGGTGCTGAGGGCATCGGTCTGTGCCGCACGGAGCATATGTTCTTCGAGGCTTCCCGTATTGCCGATATGCGCCAGATGATTCTCTCCGAGACGGAGGAACAGCGCCGCGAGGCTCTTGCTAAGCTGCTGCCGTATCAGAAGGCTGACTTCAAGGGCATGTACAAGGCTCTGGAAGGCCGTCCGATGACCGTCCGCTACCTGGATCCGCCTCTCCATGAGTTCCTCCCGGCGAAGAATATGACCGAGGAGATTGAAGCTCTGGCGAAGGAGCTGGGCACCACCACCGATAAGATTATCGCCAAGATTGACGAGCTCCACGAGTTCAACCCGATGATGGGCTTCCGTGGCTGCCGTCTGGCTGTCCGCTATCCGGAAATCGCTGAGATGCAGACCCGTGCGGTTATCGAGGCTGCCATTGAAGTGAAGCAGGAGGACGGTTACGATATCCATCCGGAAATCATGATCCCGCTGGTTGGCGAGGTCAAGGAGCTCGCGTATGTCAAGAAGATTGTTCTGGACACCGCGAAGAAGGTTATGGAAGAGAAGGGCGTCGAGATTGAGGTTAAGGTCGGCACCATGATCGAAATCCCGCGCGCGGCTGTTACCGCCGACGAGATTGCCAAGGAAGCGCAGTTCTTCTCCTTCGGCACCAACGACCTGACCCAGATGACCTTCGGCTTCTCTCGTGACGACGCCGGCAAGTTCCTCGGCGCGTACTACGACAAGAAGATTTACGAGTCCGATCCGTTCGCCCGCCTTGACCAGAACGGCGTTGGCAAGCTGGTTCAGATGGCTGTCAAGCTCGGCAAGCAGACCCGCCCGGACATCAAGCTCGGCATCTGCGGCGAGCACGGCGGCGATCCGTCCTCTGTCATGTTCTGCCACAAGGTTGGCCTGAACTATGTTTCCTGCTCTCCGTTCCGTGTGCCGATCGCTCGTCTGGCGGCGGCTCATGCGGCGATCCTCGAGAAGCAGGGTCAGCTGTAAGCTGTAAAGTTTCCTTCACTGGGGATACGGCAAATTTGCCGTATCCCTTTTTTCTTGCGTGGATTTATGTTATAATAAAAATTACACGCGACCGCGACTTGAAAAAAATGACGAAATGGATTCTTGTATCTGCATGAATCGGATGCGGTATATCGTTTTTTCTTCGTGGAGGATTCTTTTTTACAGGAGGCGATGACATGAGAACCAACAGGTCTAGCTTTACTTCTACACCTGCAGGCTCAGCCAAGGCACTTGACCAGAAGCCGAAGCCGAAACGCTCGAAGCGCGAAATCAATCAGCTGATGCTGATGCTGTTTTTTATTTTACTGCCGGTATTGGGGCTGCTCGCTATTTTCTTCCAGCTGATGCGCTGGCTGTTCATGGCTGTCGTTGTGGCGGCAGTTGCGGCGATGTGGCTCGTTCATGCGTTCCTATTTCCGGGGCGCATGATTCTGACGGCAGTATACGGATTGCTGGCGGTATTCACGCTGGTAACGGCGTTGAACGCGGGGCATTCTTCAACCGTGCGTTCGGCGCAGCAGACGCTTCTGCCGACCATTGCGCCGGCGGCGACGGAAGCACCGAGTTTTGCTTCGTACAGTACGATGGGAACGTCCGTGCCGGATGGTTATTACGGCAGCCTGACAACCGACAATGATTATACGGATGATTTGGGGCAGACGAGTCTTTCCGGCGGAAGCGACGACGGAAGCATGAATCTGACAGGCATGGAGGAGCAGCAGGACAACAGCGCAACGCCGTATGTATCCGACGTGAAATCTGCCGCGGAAATCGCACTGGAGAACTTCATGGAGAAGTGGCGCAAGGGCATTGTTGCGGATATGGTTGAATATACGGCGAAGAGCTGGCAGGATTCCGTTAAAGAACAGCAGCCGCCTTCTCAGCAGCTGTTCTGGAAGTTTGCGCAGAAGCCGCTGCTTGAGTGGCGGCAGATGAGCGCACCGACGGGAACGGACGAAAGCACGGCGCGAACCATCACTGTTCAGGCAGATATCAGTTACAGCGGAGAAACGCGCACCTATGAATATGATGCGCTGGTGCTTCGCGAAGGCAATGAATGGAAGATTGATCCGGATTCGCTGTCCACGGGCGTTCTGGTTGAGCAGGCGACGCCGACGCCCGACCCGAACGTAACGCCGACCCCGACGCCGGAACCCACCCCGACGCCTACACCGGGACCGAAAACCAAGCTGTATTACAACAAAAAGGGCGGCGGCAAGTACTACCACGCCGACAGCGAGTGCTACACGGTGGATAAACAATACCTGCCGCTGGCGAGCTTCCAGTATAAGGACATCAACAAGAGTCCGTATGACAAGCTGAAGCCCTGTCCGAAGTGCAACGCGCCGGAACGCCCGAGCAAGTAACAGAAAGCCGTTTCGGACAAGAACATGCACATGCTGCATGAACAAACCAAAAGACACCGCTGAGATTTGGCGTGAAGCATCTCGGCGGTGTCCTTATTTTTAGTTTATGGAGAAAAGGCGTAAAACGGATTGCGTAATGCCAAATCCGTCAGACACGCTTTCCTGCTTTGCGGCGGTTTGACCATAGCTCTGATTAGCCGCCGCAGGGATGGATGATACCGTCGCGGCTATGGCTGTTCTGGCTCGGATCCTTCATGCACAGGTGAACAGCCGTCGTGGTGAACGTGCGCGGGAGAGCGAGGATGTTCGGGTTCGGTCCGACAATCTTCTTCTTCGCGTCCTCCAGAGCCTCCTCAAAGGTCGCGCGGGTCTTGAGTCCCATGCCGCGGGCAATGCCCGGCTCGCGCGCGCCGACGATGTAGATGGCGCTGGTGTTCATCTCCGCGATGTGTCCGCAGGACATCATGGAGAAGCCGTGGAACGGGTGGAACGCATTGGCAAAGCGATACTTGCGGATGTATTCCTCGTTCGTTGCGAAATACTCGCCGTAGCGGTTCATGTCCGGCAGGGTCTGCATGTAGTCATGCTGGAACATGTCGTACAGCTCGCGCAGGTACGGCCAGCGTTCGTCGTGGAAATAGCCGTCGCAGATGCTGGACACGATGAACACGCAGCGGTCGGAGAGGATGCGCTTGTGGCGGATGACCTGCGCGGAGAGCGCCTGCATCATCTGAATCGGGTTGGTGCCCATGCCGTTGCCGTAGTGGAAGTTCGTCGGCATGCCGAATACGACGACGTCGTACTTCTTCTCTGCCCAGTGGACATAGGTGCGCTTATCCGCAACTTCCCAGGAAATGGGCTGCATCTCCTTGGCGTAGCCGGAGAAGATGGCAATCTGACGGCTCTTGCTGTCCAGCACGGCGTCGCAGCAGAAGAACTTCTTGCCCATCTTCTCTTCCATGAACATGCCCTGCTGATCGAACTTGTTGCGCATTTCGCTGTGGGTGGAGACGGGCACGAAGTCCTGACGGTGCATGACCTGCGGCACATGGTGCGCAGCGATGGAACGCCAATGAGAAATGCCGGTCGCGCAGTGCTTATAGCCGCCGGAGTAACCGCCGTAGGGGTTGCCCTGCGTATGACCGATGAGGATGGCGATGTCGGCGTCATAGACATACTTGTTCATGATGACGTGGTCGCCGTGGCTGGTATAGCCCAGATCGACGAGATGCTCGTAATCCTCGCTGTCGTGGCTGGTAATCTGACCGGCGTAATAGAACTCGTTAAACAGCTCATCGCCGAGGATGGTCTTCATCTCCGGCACGCTGGTGCGCGGGTGCAGACCGTTGGAGAACAGCAGCAGGATATCCTTCTTCTCCACGCCGGCGGAATACAGCTCGTCGATGCAGGCGCGGATGGCGATCTTGCGGTGGCTGGTCGGCTGGTTGCCGCCCTTGACGATGTCCGGAATGATGATGACGACGGTGCTTCCCTTGTGCGCCATCTCGGTCAGCGTCTGCATGCCAATCGGGTTGCGGATGCTCTTGATCGTTTCCGCGTAGAGCGTGTCCCAATCCTGCGGCAGGCACTCGGGATCCGGCACGGTTTCGCCGGGAATAAAGATATCGGTGTTATCCGGCAGGTTCGCACTCATCGTGCCCTGCCCGTATTCAAAATCCAGCTTCATCTTTCTTCTCCTTTACTTGGGAGATACGGGGGTTATGCCGGGCTGCCGCCCAGCCCCCCATCTCCGCTTCGCGGCATACCGCGAAGCCATCGAAAATGATAAACTCCTGTTTCCTTCCTCAGCTGTCGCGCAGCGATAGCGTAGGGGAAGGCGCAGGGAACTGAGTTCCCTGCCGGGGCTTGGGGCAGCACCCCAAACATCCCCGTCACTTGCCCAGATAGCGGCGGATGATGTCGAGGTACTCGTCCGGATAGAAGCCAATCTCGCCGGAAAAACGTGTCAGCGCAATCAGACCGCCGTCAATTTCTTCAATCGACGCCAGCATCGCCGCGTTGTCCTGCTTCAAGCCGCCGCCGTAGACGACGTCCATTCCGCCCGTGCGCTCCTTGACAAAGCGCGCAATCTTCGTGATATACGGCTTGTCCGCAGGCGTCTTGCCCGGGCCAATCGACCAGATCGGCTCGTAGGCGATGACCACGCGGCTCTTGTCCACGCCGTCAAGCCCGATATCCAGCTGTGCGCCCAGCACGTTTTCCCAGTCCGCCTGCTCCTCGCTCTTTTCGCCGATGCAGTACAGAACCGTAAGCCCTGCCGCCTGCGCACACTTGATTTCCTGATTGAGGATGCGGTTCACGGCTTCCGTCGCCGCCTTGCCCGTCACGCCCGCTTCCGCGAGGATGCCCATCTTGTCGTTGCGCTCCTCGCAATGTCCAATCAGCGTTCCCTGACAGCCCATCTGCGCCACGGCGTTCGCCGGACGGTTCGTCGTGAACGCGCCAAAGTTGCCGCCGACCGCGGTATCCGCACGATAGACGCCCTGACTGCCGAGCTGAACGGGGCTGTCCGGCTTCTTCGCCGCGGCTGCGCCCAGAAGATGCGCTTCCGGCATGTACATGACGAATTCGACCTCGGCGGGATCATACGCCTTCAGCGCGTCCTGCGTGCCGGAAACGATCGCCGCGCCCCAGTCCTTCATCGGCGCAAGGCGATTGACGCCGCCCTTCTCCGGGCTGATGTCAAACCGCTTGAGATTCAGAAAAATATGCTTCATATCAGATGCCCGCCTTCTTGTAACGCTCTGCCATCTGCTCGCAGGTCACGACCTCAATGAGGTGGCTCTTGCGGTAGCTGCCGAACTGCACCAGCAGCGGCGCGATGGACTCGGTGACGCCGTCCTTCATGCACTGCACGACCTTCGCCACGTCCGCATCCGGCACAACGCCGAGCGTGATGGTGTCCATGATGGAGGCGACGTAGTTGCGCGGGTCGAAGTTCTTCGGGTTCTTCTTAAGATCCTTGTAGAGCTGACCGATGGACGCGCTCTCGCGCAGCTCCGGATGCTCCTCAAACATCACGAGCAGGTTGCGCGTGCATGCCATGCGGATATCCGTATCGACGTTAATCTTGTTGATGCCGCAGTGCGCAACGTCCACCAGCTGAGCGACGTCGATGCCGAACGCATTCTCCAGCTGACCGCCAAGCGCGTTGATATCCTGAACATACTCCTGCGGAACGGTGGAAGAGCCGTGGCTGACGAGGAAGCCGTGAACGCCCTCGTGCATCATGCACTCCTTGGTCGCAATGGCAATCTCGCGGCGAATCTTGGTGTCCTTGCCCTTGTTCGCGCCGTGGCAGGTGCCGTAGCTGATGGCAAGCGCGTCGCAGCCGGTCTTTTTGAAGAAGTCAACCGCCTGAATCGGGTTGGTGTAGGTGCTGGTCGCGGAGAAAACGTGATCCTCAACGCCCGCCAGAACGCCCAGCTCGCCCTCGACGGAAACGCCGTAGGGATGCGCGAGCTTGACGACCTCGCGGGTCAGCTCGACATTCTGCTCATAGGGCAGGCTGCTTCCGTCGATCATGACGGACGTATAGCCGCCGTCGATGCACGCCTTGACGCTTTCGAGGCTCTTGCCATGATCCAGATGCAGCGCAATCGGCACCGGACTGTTTTCGCCGTATTTGCGCACGGCGTCGCCGATGCGCTTTGCGCCGACGCGCTTGGCTTCCATCGTGCCGTGCATGAAGTCGAGTTCGCCGCCCATAAAGGCGTTGGATGCTTCCGCGCCCTGCAAAATCGCGCCGGAATGCAGCAGTTCATGGATGCGAATCGCCGCCTCAATCTGCCCGACGCTGTTCATGTTGAACGCGCCCTGACCATAGCGGTACTGATCCGCCGCTTCCAAAATCGCTCTCATCGGTACAAGCATACTGTCACCTCATGTTTTTCCGGGGTGCTTTGAGGAATAAAATCCCTCAGGCAGGTCTGAACGGCAGCCCTGCATTCCCCCCTATTATTGTAAACTAATTATAACAAATCATCCGGATGTGCGCGAGTATGAAATTGCGCCATCCCTTTTTAATCCGCCTGATAAATCAGCCGTCCCAGACCGATTGTCGCCGCAATGTTCAGGTCATCGTCCAGCAGCACCATGTCCGCATCCTTGCCGACCTCGATGCTTCCCTTGCGGTCGTCCATGCGCATCGCGCGGGCGGGGTTGACCGTCATCAGCGGAATGACGTCCTCCACGGGATGATCCGTGAATTTCACGATGTTTTTCAGTGCCTGCGCAAGGGTCAGCGTGCTGCCTGCGCGAACGCCCGTCGTCGCCAGCTTCGCGTCGCCGTCCTCGACGACCACGTCGTTGACGCCGAGCTTGTACTTGCCGTCCGGCAGACCTGCCGCCATGATGCTGTCGGTAATCGCAATCACGCGGTCCCAGCCCTTGCACTTGAGCAGCATGCGCACCGTGCCCGGATGCAGATGGCGTCCGTCGCAAATCGCTTCGCACCAGCAGTCGCTCTCCAACGCCGCGCCCATGATGGCGGGCTGATGCTGATGGAACAGGCGCATCGCGTTGAATGTGTGCGTGATGCAGCGCGCGCCGCGTCGAATCGCTTCCATGCTCGTTTCGTAGTCCGCGCCGGAATGTCCGATGGCAACGACGACGTCCTGACTGATTTTTCCAATCATGTCAACGACGCCGGGCACCTCGGGCGATACGGTGATGTAACGAATCACGCCCGGGAACTTGTTCTGATAGTCGCGCAGAAGGTTCTCGTCGCCTTCGCGGAGCAGATCCTCGGGCATCGCGCCCTTGTATTCCTTCGCGAGGAACGGGCCTTCCAGATGCGCACCCAGAAGCTGTGCGCCCTTGCCGCGGTCGCGCATGACGCTGGCAATCGCACCCAGACACCCCTCGGTGGTTTCGGGCGTGTCGGTCAGCACGCTGGCGTGGAACGCCGTCACGCCCTGCGTCGCAAAGAACGCCGCAATCTTGCGTAAACCCACTTCGTCAGCGGCGTTGACGTCAACGCCTGCCGCACCGTGGGTGTGTACGTCAATCAAGCCGGGAGCAAGCCGCATCCCGCCCGCGTCGATGACCTGCGCATCCTCCGCTTCCAGATTCTGCCCGATTTTCGCAATCAGCGCGTCAACACAGAGAACGTCCGCAGTGATGAAATGACCATCCTGATAGACGCGCGCGTTCTGTATCAAGAGTTTGTCCATGAAAAATCCGCACTCCTTAGAACGGCTGCTTCGCAGCGTTCGCGTTCACGAGAACCATCGCGTCCGGATGACGCTGAATCAGCGTCGCCGGAAAATGCGCGCTCACTTCGCCGTAGGCAGTCTGGCGAATGACCGAACGATGCCAGTCGCGGAAGACGCCCAAGCGAATCTTCTTCGCGCCCAGAATCTCCGCCATGCCGATGGTCACAGCCTTCTTCGGCATCGCGTCAATCGCGCCGTTCAGATCGCCGATGGCGTTGGACGTGCGCGTTTCGCGGCTGATTGTCAGCACGCGCGTGTGCAATGCCGCAAACTCGTCCGCGGTCAACTCGTCCTGCGCTTCGTTGAACGCCAGATGTCCGTTGATGCCGATGCCGCCGAACGCAATGTCCACGCCGCCCAGCTCGTCGATTACCTTCGCAATATGCTCCGGATCGTGCGGGTCGGGGAAAATGCGCTGCTCCTCCGGCATGACCAGCTCCGGATCAATCTTGCTGTATACCGTGCGGTTCATGAAACCGTGGAAGGATAGCGGGCTGCTCTCGTCGATCCATTCCCCGTCGTCGGTCAGATATTCGTCCATGTTGATGAACCAGCTGTTCTTCAGGCTCAGCCTGCGCTCGTTGACCAGACGGACAAAAATGGGATATTGACCCACCGGCCCGACCGGACAGATGAATACCGTGCGGCGGCCTGCCGCGTTGTTCTTCTCGATTTCGTTCACCATTTCCATTGCCAGCTCGTAAAATACTTCGCCGGAGTCGCCCAGCTTCAAAAGCGGTACTTTGGAATTCTTGCCGAGCTCCTCGGCGGAAATCTGATAATAACTCATGTCCATGGTTCTCTATCCTTTCTTTATGTGATTCATCTTAAA
>URJN01000056.1 GCA_900548125.1 uncultured Eubacteriales bacterium | reverse complement strand
TACAGATATAGTATATTTTTTTGTAGTAATTGTCAATTTATTAATCTTAAAAATATCAAGCAATTGAGTTAATAAAACAAATGTCGGATTCCGTTTCCACATACAGCGAATCAATTTTGATGCTTAACGCGGACACGCGCCTCTATCCGGAGAAGGATGGCGGCAGAGTTTTTCACGCTGCCCCCCCCGATTGCGCCGCCGTTCCCGAACGCGCCTGTGATGCGCCGGAAGCGTTTTCCGCCGACCAACTTGAACAAAGCCCGTACAGCTTGCTTCAGCCTTGTCCGGAGTGCTTTAAGACGAAAAGCGTAAGCAAGAGCGGAGAAAGCAAGTAAAAAAACAAATATAAATTGCCGCTGCACGGCTCAATTTCCGTGCGGCGGCAATTTATTATATGATTTTTAGCAGACGATGTTCAGCAGACGTCCCGGCACGAAGATGATCTTCTTCACCTGCGCGTCGCCGACCAGCTTCTTGACGGTTTCATTCTCAAGCAGCTTCTCGCCGTCGTCCTTGCCCAGCGTGGCGGGAACCATGATACGGCCGCGCACCTTGCCCTTGATCTGAACGGCAATCTCCACCTCGTCCGCGACGAGCTTCGTCTCGTCGTAGGTCGGCCAGCTCTGCTTGTAAATCGGCTCGCCGAAGCCGCAGACCTCCCACATCTCCTCCGTGATATGCGGGGCGACCGGATTCAGACACAACAGCAGCGCACGCAGTTCGCCGCGGGTCACATCGCCGCGGGCGTAGATCTCGTTGACATAAGACATCATCGCCGCGATAGCGGTGTTGTACTTCATGCGCTCGTAGTCCTCGGAGACCTTCTTAATCATCGCGTTGACGGGCGCCTCCATCTCGTGGCGCACGCCCTCGTCGGCGGTCACGATATCCTGCAAACGCCAGACGCGCTCGATAAAGCGGCGGCAGCCGCGTGCGCCTTCGGTAGACCACGGAATCGCCTGATCAAACGCACCCATGAACATCTCATACATACGGAAGGCATCTGCGCCGATCTCGGCGATGGTGTCATCCGGATTGATGACGTTTCCGCGGGACTTGCTCATCTTCTCGCCGTTTGCGCCGAGAATCATGCCGTGGCTGGTGCGCTTCTTGTATGCTTCCTTGTTCGGAATCGCGCCGATATCGTAGAGGAACAGGTTCCAGAAGCGGGAATACAGCAGATGCAGCGTGGTATGCTCCATGCCGCCGTTGTACCAATCGACCGGCAGCCAGTATTTCAGCTCGTCCCAGCGTCCCAGCGCAGTATCGCAGTGCGGATCGGCATAGCGCAGGAAATACCAGGAAGAGCCAGCCCACTGGGGCATGGTGTCCGTTTCGCGCTTGGCGGGCGCGCCGCAGCACGGGCAGGTCGTGTTCACCCAGCTATCCATTTTGGACAGCGGGCTTTCGCCGGAATCGGTCGGCTCGTAGTTGTCAACCTCCGGCAGCAGCACCGGAAGCTGATCTTCCGGAACCGGAACCCAGCCGCACTTTTCGCACTTGACCAGCGGAATCGGCTCGCCCCAGTAACGCTGACGGGAGAATACCCAGTCGCGGAGCTTGTAGTTGACCTTGCGCTCGCCGACCTTGTGCTCGACCAGCCAGTCGATGATGGTCTTTTTCGCCTGCGCGACGGTCAGCCCGTTGAGGAAGCCGCTGTTGCACAGGACGCCGTCCTCCACATCGGTATACGCCGCTTTCTTCACGTCCTCTCCGCCTGCAACAACCTCGACAATCGGCAGACCGAACTTCGTGGCGAACTCCCAGTCGCGCGTATCGTGCGCCGGAACAGCCATGATTGCGCCCGTTCCGTAGGTCGCCAGAACATAATCCGAAATAAAGACCGGAATCTCGCGTCCGTCAACCGGATCAATCGCCTTGATGCCCTTCAGCTCAACGCCCGTCTTTTCCTTGCTCAGCTCCGTGCGCTCAAAATCGCTCTTGCGCGCCGCCGCCTCGCGGTAGGCGACAACATCATCCCAGTTGGTGATGCGATCCTTGAGCTTATCGACGGTCGCATGCTCCGGTGCAACGACCATGTAGGTCGCGCCGAAGAGCGTATCCGGACGGGTGGTGTAAACGCGGAGCTTTTCGTCGGTATCCTTGATGGCGAAATCGACCTCAGCGCCCTCGCTTCTGCCAATCCAGTTGCGCTGCTGCACCTTGACCTTGTCGATGAAATCGACGTCGTCCAGACCGTCGAGCAGCTTTTGGGCATACGCGGTGATCTTGAGCATCCACTGGCTCTTGACGCGGCGGATGACCTCCGCGCCGCAGCGCTCGCACTTGCCGGCGACGACTTCTTCGTTGGCAAGACCGCACTTGCAGCTCGGGCACCAGTTGACCGGCATCTCCGTCTTGTACGCCAGACCGTGCTTGTAAAGCTGCAGGAAAATCCACTGCGTCCATTTGAAGTAGTTCGGGTCGGTGGTGTTGACCTCGCGCGTCCAGTCAAACGAGAAACCGATGCGCTTGAGCTGCTCGCGGAAGTGGTTGATGTTCTTCTCGGTCACGCCCGCGGGATGGACATGGTTCTTAATCGCGTAGTTTTCCGTCGGCAGACCGAAGGCGTCCCAGCCGATCGGGAAAAGCACATTGTAGCCTTCCATGCGGCGCTTGCGGGCGATGATGTCCATCGCGGTGTTGCTGCGCGGATGACCGACATGCAGACCCGCTCCGGAGGGGTACGGGAACTCAATCAGTCCATAGAATTTGGGCTTTTCGTGGCTGGCTTCCGCCTCAAAGCAATGGGCGTCCTCCCAGCGCTTTTGCCATTTGAGTTCGATCTCATCAGGATTATAAGCCTTGCTCATGGGTAAACCTCCTTATCAAGGGAAAGGCGAATTTCGGGGCATATAAAAAGCGCCCCTGCACGCCATAGTCATGCACAGGGGCGCCCGAAAGCGCGGTACCACCCTGATTTAGCTGCAAACGCAGCCCTCAGCGGCTAAACAGCCAAGACCTTTCACGGGGTCACGCCGCCGCGGACTACTGTTTTTCGCCCGCGAAGCTCCGGGAGGAGAAAAGCCGCGCTTCGACCCGCCGGCTTGCACCTGACCGCCGGCTCTCTGAAGGCATCTTGGCACGCTGATTCCCATCATCGCATTTCATACATCGGAAGGTGAAAACCTGCCGATGAAACTTCGTTTATTGTATACAACACACGCAGAAATGTCAAGTCTGTTAATTGTTTTTCTGTGTTTTCAAAAGTTCTCCGAACTTTTCTGCCGACATAGGCTCATAGAAATAGTAGCCCTGAATATCCGTACATTCCAGCGCGCGCAGGAAATCCACCTGATCGCGCTTCTCCACGCCCTCCGCCGTCGTATACAGACCCAGCTCATAGCACAGGCAGATAATCTGGCGGAGAATCGTTTCGCCCTTTCGATCCCCGATGCAGTCAATCAGGCTCTTATCCAGCTTGACCGTATCGACAAAGGGCAGCTTGAGCATCGGAATCGTGGATTGCCCGCGTCCGAAATCGTCGATTTCAATGCGGAAGCCGTAACGGTAAAACTCCTGCATGACATCCAGCACTTCGCCGTCGCTGATCATCGCGCTCTCCGTGACCTCCAGCGGAACCATCCATGTGGACAGCCCATAGCCTTCCAGAATGCGCTTATAATTCAGTGCCACACCCTGACGGCAGAGCGACGCGCGGGACAGGTTGACGGATACGGGGCAGATTTGAACCCCCTGCTTCTTCCATTCGCTGAGCTGTTCGCAGACAGACGTGAACATGTATTCATCGAACCGGCTGATTTCGCCGTTCTTTTCAAACAGCGGGATGAACCGCGCGGGAGAGAGCAGCGTCCCGTCCTCCTGACGCCAGCGCGCAAGCCCCTCCGCCGCAACGACTGCGCCGGTCTGTGGATTGCACTTGGGCTGATAGAACACCTTAAACTGACGCTCGGCAATCGCGGCATCAAACCGATCTTCCATTTTCAGCGACTCAAAGTAGGAATTCTGAACGATATCCTGATAAAAGGCAACGCTCGTTTCCCCCTGATCTCTGGCAACGCACAGAGCCAGATTGGAAAGCTCACAGACACGCTGGATGTCCTCGTCCTCGCGCATGGCATATACGCCGAAGCGCGGCACGATATGCAGTACGCCCAGTCTGCCGGACAGTCGGTGAATATCCCGCTCAATCTGGCGCAGGCGTTCGTAAACAGGCGGTCTGCGCTCCTCATGGAGATAGAAAACGAACCGATCCTCATTGACGCAGGCGACGTATTCATCCTCGTGCAGATGCTGTTCAATGCTCTCGTACATGCAGCGCAGCACTTCGTTGCCCTTGCGCGTGCCAAACATGCCGTTAATCAGCTTGAGGTCATCAAGCTCGGCAGAAACCATGTAGCCGGTCTGCGTGCCCTCCATCCTGCGCAGAAAGCTGGCGTAGTTATCTCCGCCGGTCAGCGGATCGACATACGCCGCGTGATGCAGGCTTTGGCTGTGATACCGATAAATAACCAGCACACAGCCCACCAAAAGACCGCCGATGAGAGCAATCATGAACAGCATGCTGCGCATACCGGAAAAAAGACCGTGCATCTTGACGCTGACCGTTTCCGCAGAAACCTCTGTTACAAAGAACCACGGCAGCGTCGGGCAGTAGTTTTCCAGCGATTCACAGCAGAAGTACGAATGTCCGCTGCTGACCACGTTCAGCCCGTCCGTATCCCGTCCGCTGAGCCACTCGCGGATGCGCTCCTCCACCTTACCGCTCATGGCATCGTCACTGATGACATCGCTGAACAAGTTTGTCGGAAGAGCATCCGCCGCGGCGTTCTCCGCGCGGGAGGACATCGAAATGATATTGCCCTCTTCATCGATGATATAGCCAAGGCCCTTCCCCTGAAAGAAGTCTATATTCAGCAGCTCTCGGAAGACCTGCGCGTCATACGACATGCCGACCACGCCGATAATCTCCTGCGATGCGTTGTAAACCGGAACGCAGATGACGTTAATCCGCTCTCCCGGATTCAGCGTATCGTTCAGCACGCCGGAAATCGTCGGCTCGCCCTTGATGCTTCTCCGGAAATAATCGCGGTAAGAGAAATTATCTTTCTCGCCGTTGTTGGAAATCATTTCTCCGTTTGGGTTCATGAACCAGATGCGCTTGATGCGGTATTCCTCGGCATAGACGTCGAGTCCGTCTATCCGCTCCTGCACACCCTCCGGATTATGAGCAATATCGCGCGCGAGATTATTCAAAAAGACAAATCGGTTCTCCAGCTCAACGCTCAGGATGTCAGCAGCCTGCCTGGTCGTGTCCTGAATAGACTCAAGCGCGACCTGCTCCAAATCGTCCCATATCCGGACATAACAATTTTCAAGGGACAGCAAAACAAGGGCTGCCGCAAACAGCAGCCCCGCAAGCAGCGCATAGCCCAACCGTTTCTGCTTTTTCTGGTTGAACGGTTTTTTCGTCTTTCTGCGGAGGGTCTTTCCCTTTACTCCCTTGTTCAAGTCTGCAATTCATCCCTTTGCGTCAACATTCCCTGAGCAGCATACGGAATTTATTTACCAAATACTCGACAATCGCCCCTCTGATATATTGTATGCGTTTTCGTCATTTTCGGCAAGGGGTTGCTCAAAAAAACAGAATCCTGCCAGCCGTTTTCAATCGGCGTTCTCCGCCGTTTCCCTGCCCTGCATGTAGTCATCCATCGCCTGCGCAACCTTTTTGGAATGCTCGACCGCTTCAACGACCGTGCGCGCACCCGCTACGACATCGCCGCTGGCAAAGATGCCCGGGCGCGTCGTTCTGCCGTATTCGTCGGTAATGAGCAGACCGCGTGCGTTGGCTTCAATGCCCTTTGTCGTAGATACAATGCGGTCGCGCGGTCCCTGGCTGATGGAGATGATGGTGCTTGACGCCTCATAGAGCTTGCGCGAATCGGGAACAGGCTTCAGGGAGCCGTCCTCCGTCTCCGCCAAATCTTCAAAAATAACGCCCTCATCGACAATCTCGACCGGCTGCTTATTGTAAACGAACTCCACGCCCTCCAGCACCGCGTAATCAAACTCATGCTTCGAGGCGGCGACCTGCTTTGCGCGGCTGAAGCACCTGACATGGCGCACGCCCTTGCGAATCGCCGTGCGGGCGACATCCATCGCGGCGTTGCCCGCGCCGATGATATTCAGGCTGTCACCAAGGCGGTAGCTGTCCGGATTGTTGAGGTAATTGATGGCAAAATGGACATTGCCCAGCGTTTCGCCCTTGATATGCAGGGCATTGGGCTGCCAAACGCCCGTGCCGACAAAAATCGCCCGATAGCCGTCGCGGAACAGATCATCAATGCCGATTGCCGTGCCGATGGTCGTATTCGGGCGAACCTGAATGCCCTTGAGGATGAGATGATGATACTCGAAATCATCCAGAACGGACTTGGGCAGACGGAAATCCGGAATGCCGTAGCGCAGAACGCCGCCAATCTTATCCTTGCTCTCGAAAATGGTCACCTGATAGCCCTTGCGCGCAAGCACAACGGCTATCGTCAGACCCGCAGGTCCGGAGCCGATAATCGCCACGCGGATGCCGTTGGACGGCGCGGGACCCTTGACCATCTTATTGCTGTATGTCGTGGAGATGTAGCTTTCAATCGAGGAAAAGTGAACGGGTGCGCCCTTTCGTCCGAGCACGCAATGCCCCTCGCACTGATTCTCATGGTTGCACACCAGCGAGCAAACCGTCGTCAGCGGGTTGTTTTCAAAGAGCATCCAGCCCGCCTCGTCGAGCTTGCCGTCCAGCATCAGCCGGATGACCTTCGGAATCGGCGTATGAATGGGACAACCCTTCTGGCACTGGGGGACTTTGCAGTTCAGGCAGCGCTGTGCCTCTTCCAAAATATGAACAGCCATAAAATATATTACCTCTCTGTTTCTTTATCAATAAGATGAATTGAGATGACGCTTTAAGCCTTGCGAGGAAAGACTCCCATCTTCTCTTTTATTCAAGACCCAGAACGCCGAAGAAGATTACGCCTAAGACGCCGCTTAAACAAATGACCTTCGGAATGCTGACCTTGAACTTGAGCAGCAAAGCCAATGCCACAGCCCCGACGACAAGCGCGCCGATGCTGACTCCGCCCAAGCCGCTCAGGTAATTCGTCGTGCAGAGCGACAAAATGACGCCGAAAATCATGCCCACGCAGGCGGGGCGCACGCCCGTCATCACCTTTGCCATAAAACGGCTCTTGCGGAAACGCTCGAAAAAAATCGCCGCGGCCAGACAAACCGTCAGCGTCGGCGCAAGCGCACCCAGATTCGCGGCAACCGCTCCCGCAATGCCAGCCGTGCGCATGCCGGCAAACGTTGCGCAGTTCAGTCCGAGCGGCCCGGGCGTCATCTCCGCAATGGCGACGATATCGGATACCTCCGACGCCGTCATCCAGCTATGCTCCGTCATTTCGGAAGTAATCAGCGGAATCATCGAAAGCCCGCCGAAGCTGGTAAATCCGATCTTCAAAAAGCTGATGAACAGATCAATGAGTACCATGCTTCTTCTCTCCCTTCCGCTCATAAATCTCCGCGATGACCATGCCGCAGACTGCGCCGAGAATGACCAGATATACGCAGTTGACGTTAAAGAGCAGATACAGCGCAATGACCAGCAGCATCACCGCAAAGCACGGCGGATACTTAAACGCGCTGCCGACCATGCCGACTACCGCGCTGATCATAATCGGAACCACCGCGGCGCGAATGCCCTTCATCGCGGCCGCCACCCACATATTTTCCTGAAAGAGCGTGTAGAAATGCGTAATCACGACAAGCACGCCCATCGGCGGAAGAATCATGCCGAATACGCACGCCAGCGATCCCCATATTCCCGCGACACGGTAGCCGTACAGCACCGCCACGTTGCCAATCATCGTTCCCGGCACACTGCGTCCAACGCTGGTCAAATCCAGCAGCTCCTCCGCCGTAATCGTATGTTTTTCCTCTACATAGAGCTTTTGCATTTGCGCGACGATGCTCCATCCGCCGCCAAACGTAAACAGCCCGAACTTCATGAACTGCACAAACAACTCACAAATTTCACGTGCGCGTTTCATCAAAAAACCTCCCTGCCATATAGTATCAGAATACGACACAACCACCAAAGCGTCAAGGCATACAGAAGAAAAAGACTGACCGAAAAGAAAATTGTTAGCACTCTTTTGTGTTGAGTGCTAATTTTCTCTTGACAGGGTTCTTCCTCCGCGTTACAATACGCTTGCATAACGAATTTGCTCCCGATTGCTTCGGGTCATATAGCGCGGGGATTCTCCCCGCAAAGGAGGTCTTTTTTCATGGAACCGATTCAGGGCAATGTTTCTATTGATGCGCAAAACATCATGCCAATCATCAAAAAATGGCTGTATTCTGATAAGGATATCTTCATCCGCGAGGTCGTTTCCAACGGCTGCGACGCCATCACCAAGCTCCGCATGGTGGACAGTGCCGCCGCGCAGAACTGCTCCATCCACGTTGAAGTGGATAAAGCCGCGCGCGAGCTTCGCTTTACCGACGACGGCATCGGCATGACGGAGGACGAGGTTAAGACCAACATCAACCAGGTCGCCTTCTCCGGCGCAAAATCATTCATGGAGGAATACGCCAAGAACGAGGATAAGGAAAACTCCGGCATTATCGGACACTTCGGCTTGGGCTTCTACTCCGTGTTCATGATTGCCGACAAGGTGACCATCGACACGCTGTCCTTCCGCGAGGGCGCAACACCTGTGCGCTGGGAGAGCGAGGACGGCATGGCATTCACCATGACGGAAGGCACGCGCACCACACGCGGCACGACCATCACCCTGCACGTCAGCGAAGCGGAAAGCGAATTCCTTGAGCAGTGGCGCGTGCGCGAGGTGCTGGACCGCTATTGCTCGTTCATGTCCGTGCCGATTTACCTTGAAGAAGTCAAGGAAGAAAAGGCAGATGACGCCGAGGTGACCGGCGAGGGCAGCAGCGAGGTCAAGGACGGCGAGGAAAAGAAGGAAGAACCGAAGCCCATCAACGACACCCAGCCGCTGTATACCCGTGCGCCGCAGGACTGCACGGATGAGGACTACAAGCAGTTCTACCGCAAGGTGTTCCACGAGTATGACGATCCGCTGTTCTGGATTCACCTGAACGTGGATTATCCGTTTAAGCTCAAGGGCATCCTCTACTTCCCGAAAATCAAGGAACAGTTCGGCGGCATCGAAGGACAGATCAAGCTGTACTCCGGTCAGGTCTTTGTCGCGGACAACATCAAGGAGGTCATTCCGGAGTTCCTGATGCTGCTCAAGGGCGTCATCGACTGCGCAGACTTCCCGCTGAACGTGTCCCGCTCCTTCCTGCAGAACGACGGCTATGTCCGCCGCATCTCCAACCACATCACTAAGAAGGTTGCCGACCGTCTGACGGGCATGTTCAAGACGGAGCGCGAAACCTACGAGGGCTTCTGGCCGGATATCCATCCGTTCATCAAGTACGGCGTCATGCGCGACGAAAAATTCGCCGAGCGCATGAAGGACTGCCTGCTCTTCAAGACGACGGACGGCAAGTTCCTGACCCTTGCGGAATACAAGGAGCGCAACAGCGAAAAGCTGCCGGATAAGATGGTTTACACCTCCGACCCGGCGCGTCAGGATGCGGCAATCCGCCTGTTCATCGAGCGCGGCATCGACGTCGCCGTGCTGGATCAGCCGATTGACGTCAACTTCGTTTCCTACATGGAATACAGCGCCGATCCGGAGAGCAAGTTCCGCTACTGCCGCGTAGACGCTGAGCTGGACAGCCTGACCAGCTCGGAAGAAGCGCCTGTTCTGGACACCGAGAAGCTGACCGAGCTGATGCGCGAGGCAAGCGGCAACAAGGATTTGGCGGTAGAGGTCAAGCCGCTGGTCAACGACAGCGTGCCGGTCATGCTGATTGAGGACGAGCAGACCCGCCGCTTCAACGACATGGGACGCCTGTACGGTCACAGCGAATACACCATGCCTGCGAAGTACAATGTCGTACTCAACAGCCGCAGCAAGACGATCGAAAAGCTCTCCACCCGCGAAAAGGATGAGCGCAGCGTGCTGCTTGCGCGCCAGCTCTACGACCTCGCCGAGCTGAGCCGCCAGCCGCTGGAAGCCGAGCAGATGACCGAGTTCATCCGCCGTTCGATGGAGATTGTTGACATCGCCGCGCAGATGTAACGGTTTTGCTTGACATTTCCCCGATGTTTGCTTTATAATAAATGGGTGTCCTGATGAGGGATACCCATTTCATGGAGAGTTGTCCGAGTGGTCGAAGGTGCAGCACTCGAAATCTTCAGATCCTTTTGGAACGCTCTCTTGCGAATTTTC
>URJN01000055.1 GCA_900548125.1 uncultured Eubacteriales bacterium | reverse complement strand
TTTTTCGACCATGCTTCCCTTCGTATCCCCCTTCTTCCAGAAGATGGAAACGGTTATGATGCAATAAAAGAATCTTCCTGCTCGTCATGTACGCAGAAGACGGTCAAGAGCGGCCGCTTGGACGCCTTCGTCAATGACAAAGGAGGACTTCCTACTATGCTGAATAACAAAAAGAAAGCGGCTTGCGCCGCGATGCTGTGCATGGCGATGACGATGCCCTTCGCATCCCTCGCCGAAAACGAAACCCGCGTCATCACCTGCGGCACGCTGAATCTCCGCGCCGGAGAAAGCACGGATTCCGCTGTGCTGGGTAAGTACGGCTGGGGTACGCAGGTGCTTGTCAAGGGCATCCACGGCGACTGGGCAAGCGTCGATGTCGGCGGCAAGAGCGGCTACATGTACGCCAAGCACCTTGGAACCGAGGGCGAAACGAACTACAACGCTTACATTAAGACGAATTCCCGCGGGCTGAACCTGCGTGCGACGCCTAACGGAAATGTCATGGGCTCCTATCCGCGCGGCACGAAGGTGACGGTTCTCTCCTCCGACGGCGAGTGGAGCAAGGTCAGCGTGGACGGTAAGACCGGCTATATGCAGACCCGCTGGCTCTCTGTCTCTAAGCCGAACGGCGGCAGCACCGCCGTCACGCCGTCCGTCGGCTCGGCGGTGGTCAACAATCCGCGCGATACGCAGGTTCTCTTCCTGCGCAGGGAGGCGTCCGCAAACAGCGAAGCTCTGGGCTATTACCGTAACGGCAAGACGGTCACCCTGCTTGCCCGTCAGGGCGACTGGTATAAGGTCAGCGTGGACGGCAAGACCGGCTACATGATGGCGAAATACCTGAAGGTCACCGGCGAGGCGCATAACGGTTCTGCCCGCGTCTTTAACGCCAACGGCGGCAGCTATGTCAACTTCCGCAGCCGCGCAAGCCTGTCCGCATCCGTGATCCGCACGGTTCCGGTCGGAACGACGGTCAAGGTTCTGGAAAAAACGACGGACTGGACGAAGGTTGAAGTAGACGGCAAGACCGGCTATATCTCCACCTGGTTCCTCAAATTCTGATTTTGCTCTCCTTCCTCCCCTCCGAGAAGCTGTGAAGCCTGTGCGCTTTGCAGCTTCTTTTGCGTATGGTCGGGAACGCCCATCTCATTTTAAGCGCAGCTTTTAAAACCGACGCGAAGCGAAAATGCGTCTTTGAGCAAAATTCCGACTCATCCTTGTAAAAGCCGTTTCGTCATTCCTCCTGCATATCTTTTCCCCATTCTGCAAAACCTACGGCAAAACGATAAAACGGAGGCGTTTCTATGAGCAAAACCGAAATCGTCAGCGTCATCGGGCGGCAGGTGCTGGATTCCCGCGGAAACCCGACCGTCGAAGCGGAGGTGCGGCTTGCCTGCGGCACGGTCTGCACAGGCATCGCGCCCAGCGGCGCATCCACCGGACAGTTTGAAGCGCATGAATTGCGCGACAACGACATGCAGCTCTACGGCGGAAAGAGCGTTTTGCAGGCATGCAAAAATGTCTCTGGCGCTATTCACAAAACGCTCTGCGGCATGGACGCGGATGACCTCGCCGCCATCGACGCCGCACTCATCGCGCTGGACGGCACGGAAAACAAATCCATACTCGGCGCAAACGCTACGCTCGCCGTGTCCATCGCCTGCGCAAAGGCGGCGGCAAGTGCCCAGCATATCGCGCTGTTCCGCTACCTCGGCGGTATGCAGGCGCATATTCTGCCCATGCCGATGATGAATATTCTCAACGGCGGCGCACACGCGGGCAATGGGCTGGATATTCAGGAATTCATGATTCTCCCCATCGGCGCGGAGAGCTTTTCCGGTGCGCTGAGAATGGGCGCAGAGGTCTATCATGCACTCGCCGCGCTGCTCAAGAAGAAGGGGCTTTCAACCGCGGTCGGCGACGAAGGCGGCTTTGCGCCGGAGATTGCGGATGAACATCAGGCACTTGACCTCATCCTCGAAGCCATCAGCCGCGCGGGATATGCGCCAGGCACGGATTTTGCTCTCGCGCTCGATGCCGCCGCCAGCGAATGGCGGCATGGAAACAGCTATACTCTGCCTAAAAGCGGGCGCACATTCACCGCGCATGAGCTGACCGAATACTGGCAAAAGCTCATCGCGCAGTATTCCATCCGCTCCATCGAAGATCCGCTGGCCGAGGAGGACTGGACGTCGTGGCAGGCGTTGACCAAGACGCTGGGCGCAGCCTGTCAGCTCGTCGGCGACGACCTTTTCGTGACCAACGCCAAGCGGCTGGAAAAGGGGATTTCGATGGGCTGTGCAAACGCGATTCTGCTCAAGCCCAACCAAATCGGCACGCTGAGCGAAACCATGCAAACGTTTTCTCTCGCCCATCGCCGCGGATACGGAACGATTCTCTCCCATCGAAGCGGCGAAACGGAGGATACGACCATCGCGGATCTCGCCGTTGCGCTCGGCGCAGGGCAGATTAAAACCGGCGCACCGTGCAGAAGCGAACGTGTATGTAAATATAACCGCCTTCTGCGCATTGAGGATGCCCTCGGAACATCGGCTGTGCTGGGCAGTCTGCCGCTATGATTTACCTCATTCTCAGCGGCATCAGCGCGTTTTTCGGGCTTGCCGCAGGCTTGGGAACGACGACGCTCCTGCGTCCGCTGCTCGATGCGGTTTCGCCGCTTGAGCCCGCGTCTGTCGCCATGCTCTGCACAATGGCGACGCTGGGCGCGGCTCTGGTCACGGCGTTTTTCGCGCTCGGAAGACCGCTTCCGCTCCATCCGGATGAACTGCTGCTGCTCGCCATCGGCGCATCGCTCGGCGGCGTGCTGGGCGATTTGGCAAGCGCACGCTTCTTTTCCGCGATGGAGCGTTCCACCGCGGTGCTTCTGCAAAACGCGCTGCTGTTTACCATCATCGCTCTGCCCTCCGTGTATTTCGGTCAGCTTTCGCATACGCTTCCGCCGCTTCGCGCCAATCGGCTCTTCTCCCTGCCGACGGCGTTCGCGGTCGGTCTGCTGGGCTCGTTTCTCTCCTTCGGTGCGGCGCCGCTGACGCTGATGCTCTACACCTTTCTCTTTGCCGCAGACGAGGAGGAAAGCACCATCGCCGCACTGACCGTTTCGCTGTTTGCGATGGCGGGCAAATTGATTGTTTTATTGATTCGCCAGCGGTTTCAGCTTCCGGATGCGGACGTGCTGCTCTGGCTGCTCGCCGGCGCGGTCGGCGGTTCGCTGCTGGCGATGCTCCCCGCGCTGCAAGGGCGTCAGGCAGGCATGGGAAGCGCGCTCCTTCGACTGAGTCTGTTTACGTCGCTGCTGAATATCGCGGCGGCACTGACATAAGCCCTGCACACGCGGACGATTTCGCATAACTTTTCATATCTTCAAAAACAGGCTGTCAAGCTCCAACCTCATATTCCAAGAATCTGCGATTCAAACGCCCGCAGTTTCTCAGAATATCCGATTGGTCAGCTTAACAGCCTGTTTATCTTATGCGTTTTTCCTTTTGCGCAGACATTAAGGTTCAGCCTTCACGCCCGTCAGCTCGATTTCCACGACCGTGATATCCGCATCCGTTCCCACGCGCATATCCGGACCGTAGATTCCGACGCCCGAGGTCACGATGCTGTACATGTCATCCTTTTTCAGAAGCCCCGACGGGTTCTCCCAAACCGAGCGAATCGCGATATTCAGCGGGAAAAACTGCCCGTCGTGCGTATGCCCGCAGAGCATCACATCCACGCCCGCATCCGCATTCTCCTGAAGAAAACGCGGCTCATGTTCCAATGAAATAACCATGTGCCTCTCATCCAGCCCGTCCGTCAGGCTTTCAAGACTGGCACGGTTTTTCGTTCCGTCGCCCGCGTTCTCATAGTCCTTTCGCCCAATCACATAGAACGAATCGTCGATGAGCCGCACCTCGTCGGAGAGCATCGTGATGCCGCAGTCGGAAACGAACCGCTCCATCTCCTCGCTTCGGGCAGTCTGTTCGATTCGCTTTGTGCTGAACCCGCTGAACAGCCGCTCCTCCACATCGTGATTGCCCCAGCAGGCGTAGACCCCCAGTCTGCTCTTTAAGCTGCTCAGCGATGCCTTGACAGCTTCAGGGCGGTCAATGCCTTCCACCGTGTTGTCAAAAATATCGCCCGCGATGAGGATAATATCCGCATCCTGCTCGTTGACCAGCCGCACCATGTTCTCGATGCGCCTTTCGCCGACGCTGTACCCCATGTGCAGATCCGCGAGAAGCACAACGCGCAGCCTATCCCTGTTCCCGCCGTCCTTGGCGACCTGAATATTGTACTTTCGCACAGTCAGGTCGGAGGAATGAAGAATGCCCAGCACACAGGTCAGGATGATTCCGCACCAAAGTGCGCCGCCAAACAGCAGCTTGGCATTGCCGCGATGCCGTGGAATCCTTTTCGTCTTTGGAATATGCCGAAGAATCAGCGCACCGATTTCGACGATGACATATACCGAAAACAGATAGATGAAGATGCCGTAAAACCCGTAGGAAACGCGCAGGATTCCCTTTCTCAGCGCGCCCTCCGGCAGAAAATGCGCAATCGGCATGCCGCAGGCAAATATCGCGTATATGCCCGCCGTCCAGAAGGACAGCCGCTTTGCCGCCCGTTCGGGCAGGTTTCGATGAAGAAAGAGCGATGTGCGCGCCGCAACATATGCGTTGGCCGCCACATAAAAAGCCAAAATGCCCAATACGCTGAGCCGCATCAGTTTCCGCCCTCTTCCAGCACAAGGTTCTGCTCCGCGCCGTCCGTCTTGCTGACGACCTCGCCCGTGATGCCATCGCCCTCATTGGGATAAAAATGGGAATAGACCTGATCTACGCTGAAAAGCGCAATCAGCACGGCACACAGCGCAATCAGCGTTCTCCGCTTGAAGCGATGCAGCAGGTTATCAAACATCGGCGCGACAAAATACACGACTGCCATGCCGCCCAGACCGAACACCAGCAGCCCCTCCGCGCAGATACGCCCATGCAAATTGAGGAAATATCCCGCGTAATCCCACCACCGGCGGTCATAAACCGTTTCAAGATAATACGCCGTGAAATACTCGACGATGCCGCAGATGACGACCGTCGCCGCGAACTCCAGCCACGGCTTGTCGCGCAGTTTGTAAAGCACCATCAGCACCAGCACGCCGCCCGTTCCGTAAATCGGCAGCCACGGACCGTGCATCACGCCGCGGTTGACAAACGTCGCGCTCGTCACCAAATACAGCATGACCTCCCAGCACCAGCCGAGGAACGCAAACAGGAAGAACATCAGAATGAGCGTCGTCACCGGATATTTACGGGTAAAGAGCGCCGGCTCGCGATCCTTATGCTCATATTGCAGCAGCGGACTCAGGCGAATCGGATATGCCTTGCCCAACTCACAGCGGCGCATATAGCGCAGACGGTATTCCTGATCCTGTATCTTTTCACGTTCGACGTCCTGCTTGTTGACGAACAGCGTCACGCCGAGATACTCGCCAAAGAAGCGGGAAACCTTGTTTCCATAAACACGCGCCGGCATCTTCTGCGGCTTTTTCAGGTCATTATAGGCGTTGCGAAGCGCCTTTTCGCTCGCATGCTCATACAGATAGGTATCGCGCAGCGCCTGTGCGTCACCCTCTGCCTTGACCTGTGCGCGGACATGCGCAAAGAACTCCGCGCGCACCGCCGTTCGATATGCGCACCCAAAGAACAGGTCGCTCAAACCCACTGTCGCAATCGAAAGCAGGTGCCACGGCAGCATCGTCAGCTCCATGCGGAAGCATTCCCACTTATGCCCGTTCATCATCCTGCGGGAGAGCGCAATCGCATCCTTTCCCCTCATCGTCGGGTCTTCCGCAAGGATGAAGGGGACGAGATAATACGAGAACGTTTTGATAAAGCCGCCGATAACCATCAGATACCAGAGCATCAGCTGCACGCTCGCGCGCAGATGTGCCAGCGATGTGCGCGGCCAGCAGCGCGCGTTTCGCAGATACATCAGTCTGTTCGCCGGAACTTCCTCGTATGTGCGCATTTCAAGGAACATGCGCCGCAGGATGACCACGAACGTATTGGTGACAAAAATCCAGTAAAGCGCGGAAACCAGACCGCTGACCGCGATGCCGATCATCAGACCCGCGTTTCCTGCGTTGATCATCGAGGCAACCGTATCGGCAATGATGCTTTGCAGCGAACCGCTTGACAGCTTATTGACCACCATCGCGAACACGCCGCGGCTGTTTGCCTCCGCGCCCGCTCTGCCGAAGGACGCGAGGAACGCGGAAACCGTGTTCCATTTTTCCTCCGTCAAATGCAGCATGCTCAGCGACCCGCTGAATTCCGCCCCGAGAAACGCGGCAACCAGACACAGCAGAATCGCCATGCTGTAATGGCTGCAAACCGCTTTTTTCGCCGCGTGCTTCCACGCCCTGCGTGCCTGTCCGTCAAACGCCGCATACACCTTTTTTTCTTTCTTTTGCGCCATCCTAACCTCTCCCCGTAAGTGGTTTACGCGCCATTATATCACAGAATTCGGAGCTTGAACATCACCAATTCCAATCTTCGTTGATTGTTGCGCCCGGGCGGATGGTCTCCAAATCCGCATCCGTAATCGGGCGAATCACCCGGCAGGGCGTGCCGAAGGCGACGACATCCGCCGGAATGTCACGGGTAACCACGCTTCCCGCGCCGATAACGCTGTTTTTGCCGATGGTCACGCCCGGCATAATGGCGACATTCGCGCCAATCCATACGTTGTCCTCAATGACAATCGGCAGGGAGAAGTGCGCGCCCCTCGTGCGGTAATAGGGGTGAACGGGATGTCCCGTCGTGCTGATGGTGACATTGGGCGCACACATCACGCGGTTGCCGATGGTCACGCTCACGTCGTCCACGACGGTCAGGTTAAAGTTGGAGTAAAAATGGTCGCCGACGGTCGTATTGCATCCATAGGCAAAGTGAATCGGTGTTTCCAGCCAAGGGGTTTTGCCCGCGCCGCCGAGCAGCTCACGAATCAGCTTTCCACGCTGTTCTTCGTTCATCGGGTCGGTCTGGTTATACTGAAAGCAAAGCGACTTGCTTCTGCGCCGCCGCTCATCGAGCAGCTTTTCATACGCCTGATCTTCTTCGGATGCGTGTCCAAATTCAACAAAGACCTTTCCGGTTTCCATCTGTTCCTTCATACTCATGGTGTTTTCCTCCTGTCCACTTCATCTCATGTTGGATTACGATGTTAAGGCGGTGGCTTCGCAGCACCACAGTCTTCCCTATCCATCAAAAAACGATTTTGCGCTGAAAACCGCATTTTTAGAAAATGGGGCTGTTGCAGAACAAAACCATTCTGTAACAGCCCCTTCTTCATTTTCTTTGCTCTCCATTTCTTCCTGTATCACAGCATGATACGGGAAGCCGGAAATTCAATCAATCCACCGGATGCGCGCCCTTCAGGAACGCGCAGTAGCAGCGATAGCCTTCATAGAGATCGACCTTGCTGATGATTTCATACGGCGCGTGCATGCTCAGCACAGCGATGCCGGAGTCGATGACGTTCATGCCATACTTGGCGCACAGATAGGCAATCGTTCCGCCGCCGCCCAGATCAACACGACCCAGCTCCGCCGTCTGGAACGCAACACCCTCGTCATCCATGATTTTGCGCAGGCTCGCCATGAATTCCGGATTCGCGTCGTTGCTGCCGGACTTGCCGCGGCTGCCGGTGAACTTGTTGAAGCAGATGCCGCGGCCGAGGAACGCGCTGTTCTTCGTCTCGAACGCGCTGGCAAAGTTCGGGTCAAAGCCCGCGCTGACATCGCTGGAAAGCATGCGGCTGTTCATCAGCGTGCGGCGCACGCCCAGCTCGCAGTAGTCCTTCGTGCAGGCATACAGCTCGGCAACGGTATTCTCGAAATAGTGAGAGCCCATGCCCGTCGCACCAACGCTGCCGATTTCTTCTTTATCGGTGATGACGCAGCAGAGCGTATACTCCGGCGTACCTTCGTAATCCAGAACAGCCGCCATCGACGGATAGGCGCATACGCGGTCATCGTGACCATAACCCAGAATCATGCTGCGGTCAAAGCCCATATCGCGCGCCTTGCCTGCCGGAACGATTTCCAGCTCGGCGGAGAGGAAATCTTCCTCCTCCACGTCGTACTTGTCCTTCAGAATCTTGAGGACGTTCGCCTTCACGGCGTCCTTCTCCTCGTCCGCAAGCGGTCTGCCGCCGACGATGAGGTTCAGGGCTTCGCCCTCAATGACGCTCTTGGCGTCCTTGGACATCTGCTCCTGCGCCAGATGCACCAGCAGGTCGGAAATGCAGAACACCGGATCGCTGTCCGCTTCGCCGATGTTGACAAACACCTTCTCGCCGCTCTTCTTGACGATGACGCCGTGCAGTGCCAGCGGAATCGCAACCCACTGATACTTCTTGATGCCACCGTAGTAATGCGTATCCAGATACGCCAAATCCTTATCCTCATACAGCGGGTTCTGCTTCACGTCGATGCGCGGGGAATCGATGTGCGCACCGAGGATATTCATGCCCGCGTCCAGCGGCTTCTCGCCCAGCACGAAGAGCATGAAGCACTTGCCCATCCAGTTGACGTAAACGCGCGCACCGGCGGAGAGCTTTCTGCCCTCGCGAACAGCCGCCATCAAATCCTCAAAGCCGCGCTCTTTCGCCATCTTCACGGCATAATCAACGCACTCGCGCTCCGTCTTGCCGTTGTCAATAAAATCGCGGTAAGCCTTGGCAAACGCTTCAACCTTGCTGTCGTCCTGTGCGTAAGCTGCCCACGCATTTTTTCTTTCCATCGTATATTCCTCTTTCCTGCCTCGTTTTTTGAGCTTCGGCTCGCGGGCGTTAAAACGCCATTTTTCTTTGCGTTTTGACCGCACGCCGCCGCCCTGCTTTAAGGCACGTTATTGTGTTTCATTATAAAGCAAATCCGGTGTTTTGGCAAGTTGCCGCTTAACCGTTATCCGGTGCATGCTCCTGCTTTTCTTCCTGTTCGCTCTGCGCGTTCTTGATTCGGCTGAGCAGTCCCTCCCGCGCGGGACGCTGCGGCATCTTTTGCGCGACGTTGGACGCCGTGCGTTCAATCCAAGCCGGAACGCCCTCAATCATCGCCGCGCCGAGCAGACGGAACGCTTCCAGAACCGCCGTCTTTGTCTTTTCATCCATCGCGCCCGCCGCTTTCAGGACGGACATTGCGTTGCGCGCTTCAAACAACTCGCTGACATTCTTTCCTTCCGACGCGCACAGCACGGAGTAGATGCCGTCAATCACCTGCCGCCGCATGTCGGGCGTCAGTTCCTCAAGCCAATGCTTGATGGTATTGTCGGCAAAGTGGCTGTGACCTGTTCGTTCTCTGAGCGTCAGGAAACTGCCGCCCATAATCTGCCATGTATAGGCATCATGCTGGAACACGCCGACGCCGTCGCTGCGCACAATCGTAAACGGCTCTCTATGCCACATCAGGATGCCGACCATCGAACACTGCGGAACGAACGTGCGCACGCGCATATCGACCTTGCCGAAATCCGGCGATGAAATCGTCGCTTCATTAAAACCTGGACCGTCAAAATTGTAGACCGTCTGAATATATTCCCGCGTTTCGTCGCTGACGAACATGCCCGCATACGCCGCCAGATTGCCGCCCTTGGAATGTCCGCCGACGCGCAGAGGACATCGGAGTGCCGCCGACGCCTTTTCAACATAGGTCACCGCATCGCGCTGGGCGGGAACCTGCATTTCAAAGCTCATGTTGAAATCCTCTTTCCAGCCGACCATCGCGTCGTCCGTTCCCCTGAAGGCGACAAACGCGGAACCGTCCCCGATGAGGAACGTAACGCCCGAAAACTGCTCCTCCGCTTTGTCATCCACCTGATTGACATAGCCGACCAGACGCATATCCGCAAAACGCACGCTCTGAATCAGTGCCGCGAGCAGCTTTCTGTCCTCCTTGGCATTATAAGCCAGCGGCATCTTATCCCGCTCATTGCGGTCAAGCAGCTCCTGCGCCGCATCAGCAAGGCGGACGCTCTCGCCCTCAAAGCTGTCGCCCACGATGCCGTCATAACGCATATAAGAAAGGTAACTCAGCAGCAGCGCATCCACATCGCACAGCGGAACCTGACGGATGGGCAGATCGCCGCGCCAGAGAACGTAATCCTGAATATTGGGCATATGTACCTCCCTCGTCATCCATCGAAAGAAAGCGTTCACTCTATTTCTGATTTCCGATAAAATCATTATAATCTGCGGCTAAAGGTCTGTCAATGCTGCCGCCGGCTCAGCAGCGTCACGGAATATGCGCAAACGGCTGTTGTTTTTCCTGTG